>CAZSUE010000410.1:3353-5026 GCA_964609045.1 uncultured archaeon
TTCTAATGTGATTTTCATACTCGTCCCTCTCTTTCGCGTTCGTCCATAGTATAGGTATGAATGAGCAGTTCTATCTGTCTGCATCAGGTATTGGTATCGATCGTTCACTTGAAGGTCATGACATTCATGCGCTGTTTATTGAGCTCCCGTTTGAACTGTTCCGGCGCCAACCGCAGGCTGGAGGTATCGTCGGTCATATCCTTGGAGAAATCGGCGAACATCACCTCGACATCGTCGAAACGTTTCGCGCTCTCGTTCTCGATGGCGAAGAAACCGTTCACATGCGCCTTTTCCCAGTTCTCGTCCAGTTCTACGAGGAGCGTGGGCTTCCATTTGAACCGTGCGTCGTCGATGAAATAGGAGAGGGTGAGCGAGGTCTCGATCGGTTCCGGCGCGTCGAGCCAGAGCACGAGATCGACCTCCTCGTCGAGGTAGGTCCGGAGCTTCACCACCTCGCAGATCTCGATGATCTCGCGGCGGCGCTCGCCCAGCTCGATCGATTCCTCGATCAGCCGCTTAGCGCAATCGCCCTTGCGTTCGAGGTTGTCGTCCACATACTGCCGATTCGGTTTTTTGATCACGAACTCACGCAGCGTGACCCGCTTTTCGCCCAGTTCGACGGTGAAGGTCTCCGGATCGAAACTGGCGGGCACCTCCCGGAGCCTGATCTGGTTCTCGCCCGCATCCAGTTCGAGGTCTATTGTCCGCGTGATCAGTCCGCCGCCGCCGCTGAAGACGACGAAGGACGAGATCGGCGGGTTGATCGCCTTTCGTTCCATTTCATACCACCCGTATCGCTCAGATGTCCATTATCGTTCGGTCCGTCCTCACCTCGACGGTTTCGCGGGACTGCGGCGGCCATTTAGAAGATCTGTTGCATCATCATTCGCTTTCCTTTCATCGCGCGCTTGAGCTTCTTTGGTGCGAGCGCTTCGTTGGTCGCGTCCCCCGACATCTCCTTGGCGAAGTCCGCAAACGAGACCTCCACATTATCGAACCGCTTGGCGCTCTCGTTCTCGATGGCGATGAAGCCCTTCACATGCGCCTCTTCCCAGTTCTCGTCCAGCTCCACGAGGATCGTCGGTTTCCATTTGAACCGTGCGTCGTCGATGAAGTACGACAGTTTCAGCGTCGCGTCGCGCGCCTCGTCGACCTCGACCCATATGACGAGATGCACCTCCTCGTCGAGATAGGTCCTTCGCTTCACCGCTTCACAGATCTCGAGTATCTCCGGCCGCCGCTCGCCGAGCTCAACGGAGTCGTTGATGAGCCGTTGCGCGCAGGCGCCCTCGCGGCGGAGGTTGTCGTCCACATACTGCCTATTCGGTTTCTTGATGACGAACTCGGTGAGGCGTGCCGCTTCGGGCGTCAGTTCGAGCACGAATGTCTCGGGGTCGAAGCTCGCCGGCACCTCGCGGACAGTTATCTGGTTCAGCCCACCTTCCAGCGCCATGGACGCCTCACGGGTGACGAGACCGCCGCCGCCGCTGAAGACGACAAATCGTTCGATCTCAGGGTTGATCTCCATCGTTTTCATTCTATTTCCCCCTTCGCAGCCGGTCAATCACCGCTGTTATACTTATATGTTCGTATGGAGGGCGAGAGAGCGGGAGGGCGGTGTCGGGGACGAGACCCAGACCTATACCCAGAGCTATACCCAGAGCTATACCCAG
>CAZSUE010000411.1:0-5004 GCA_964609045.1 uncultured archaeon
TCGTGTTCCGACAAGAGGGCCTGCGCTTTGCGCTCAGGATGCGCCGCGGCGAGATGACCGAGGAGGAGGCGGAGTCCACGACGGTGGCTTGGTGCCATCGACTCGTCGGCGTCGCGCTCACGATCGTTTCCGGCATCGGCGTCGAGCGCCGCGATCATCTCTTCCAGCACGCGGTAGCGTTGTCGGAGACGGTCGAGGTCGTCACACCCGAGCCGCTCTTTCAACCGCACAATGGCACGACGGTACTGTGGCCGATGTGGGGGCGGGATATTGTCGAACCCGTCGGTATATTTCAATAGCCGCTCGATATAGCGGTATTCGCGATAGAGACGCTGCCGTTTGGACACATTTGGACGATCGTTCCCGGGCGTATAATGGTTTTTCGACCGATCGGTCGCAGTGGTTTTTTGTTCTCGTCCCTGATGTGCAGGCACCATACTGGATGGAAGCAAATTCGTTTGTCTTCACGCCATAATCCTTATATAGCCCGAGCAAGTTAATTAGAGGCTAGTGTTGACCGTTTCTACCACAGGGATGGGATGAACAGTTAACATTTTGAACGATGTGGAAGAAAGGTGAAAATATGCAATTTTTTCGATCGAAACTATGGATTTTAATGCTAACAACGCTGCTTGCTATCGGTCTGGCCGTACCATTGGTCGGTGCGACCCGCACCGCGATGACAAAAGCGCCGACGGTGGATGTCGGTATCGACGACCTCTACCTCGACGGCCCGATGGCCAACGACTATTATGCCAATACCACCCAACAGATCATCGTCGACGTCTACAATTACGGGACGCAAGATGTCGAAAATGTCAGTATCGATCTGCGGATCGAAGACGGCACCGCGATGCACGATAATATCAGTATCGCGTACACAGACAGCTGGTCCACCGTGGAATTCAATTGGACGCCCATGGGCGAGGACGAGTTCTGGATCAACGTCTCCACCACGGTCGAAGGCGACGAGAACGCAACGAACAACTACCGCAATATCAGCATCACCGTGCAGGATTACGCCGATGTCGAGACGAATGCGATCTGGCTCGATGGACAGGTCGCCGACGGCGTCTATGCGAACCACTCGGAGAACCTCACCCTCTCGCTCTCCAACAACGGCAATATCGATATCGAATCGGTCAATGTCTCCGTTGCAGTACACAACGCGACCACGATGATCGAGGACTTGGGGTATCAGCATGTGGACATGAACTATTCCACCTGGGCCGAACTCCAGTTCCAGTGGACGCCGATGTGGGAAGACACCTATCATTTCAATATCTCCATCAATTATTCCACCGGGCTCGACACATTCCTTTCCGACCCGTTCGTCATTGCGGATCACCCCGCATACAATCTCAGCGCGATCTTTATTGACGGGAACGAGGCGGATTCATACTACGCGCTCGAAGCCCAGCAAATTCATGTGGTCATCGAGAACGAGGGCAATATCGATCTCGCAGATATGAACATCAGCGTTGCGGTCCATAACGCAACAGCTCTGATCGAGAACCTCTCGTATCAGATCGTCAGCGTCGACTACGCGGCGATGGAGCATGTCCTCTTCGGCTGGACACCCGCGGTTGAGGATACCTATCATTTCGTCGTCACCGTCAATTGGTCCGGTGAGGCGGAGCAGTACCAATCCGACCAGTTCGAGGTCAGGAACCACCCGCACTACTCGGTGGGCAACATCACCCTCGACGGTCCGTCCGCCAACGGCACCTACGCGAACACGACCCACACGGTCAGCTTCACCATCTGGAACCGCGGTAATGTGGACCTCAACGGTGTGAACGCCAGTATGGATGTGCACAACGAGACCGCGAAGGTCCAGCAGCTCGGCACCCAGCAGGTCGATATCGAATACGACAATATGACGACCGTCACCTTTAGCTGGACGCCGCTGGAAGAAGGGTTCTACAAGATCAATGTCACTACGAACTTTACCGGGTTCAACACCGTCATCTTTTCACAGAACCACAGCGACCCCTTCGAGATTTGGAATGTGAGCGCCTACGATTTTTATGCCATCGAGATCGACGAAGAATCGCTCGGCAACGGCAACTACCCCGCAGAGGACCTCACCATCAACATCACGCTGGAGAACACCGGCAATATCGATTATATGGATGCGTGGGTCAATCTTTCCATCGAGAACGAGACTGGCGCCGTCCAATCGGACTATGCCGCGCAGATGGTGGATATCCCGGCAGGTGCCACCGCGTATGTCACCTATCCATGGAACGCCAACACGATGATCGGGGATTGGCACCTCAATGTCTCCTGGGAAAGCGGCTCCATCGCGCCGATCTTTACGATCAACGGTGCGCCCACGATCGACCCCGTGCCCGATCAGACCATCGTGGTGGACGACCCGATGCAAGATACGCTCGATGTCGTACTCAGCGCGAGCGATCCGAACGACGATCATCTCACCTACACGATCCTCGATACCGACATCGTCGGGCTCGAACTTTTCGAGTACACTATGCTCTATAAGCAGTTCAACGCGTCGGAGACCGGCGAGTATTATGTGGAGGTCGAGGTGTACGACGGTGCTGAGAACGATACGCTCATGTTCAATGTGAGCGTTGTGCGTGGAGCGGGTTCCATCGTAGGATGGATCACCGACGCCGAGACCGAGGCCGCGCTCAGCGGTGTCAATGTGAGTGTCGAACTTACCGCGCATTATGCTCATAGTGATGCATCCGGGTACTATTCCATCGACGATGTCGCGCCCGGCACCTACAACATCACCGCAGAAATGGACGGATATATCACCAACGAAACCTCTGTCGTCGTCCCCGCGGGCGATGCGGTCCTCGTCAATTTCTCGCTCAGCGCCGCTGCGCCGGAATACGGTTCGATCTTCGGCGGAGTGAACGCGACCAACGGCACGCCCCTCGCAGGCGTGACCATCACCATCGACGAGACCGGTGCGACGGCGACGACGAACGCCACGGGCTATTTTGAGTTTCCCGAAGTCGAGCCGGATACCTACAACCTCTCTGCGGAGCTCGAAGGGTATGAGACCGTGATGGAGCATGATGTCACCGTCGAGGCGGGAGTGGAAACGCAACTCGATTTCCAGCTTGCGCCCATCGAGATGACGGGCTGGTTGACCGGCACGGTCACCACCGACGACGGTGGGCCGATCACCGGTGTGAATGTCACCGTTCGCGGCGAGATGAACCATACGCTCGAACTCGACGAGAACGCGACCTTCATGGTCGAACTCGCGCCGACGAGCTACCAGCTCACAGCAGTTCTTGAGGGCTATGAGGAGTACGCCACCACCGTGCTCGTCACCGCGGATAACATCAACGAGGCGAATATCACGCTCGTGGCGTTACCGGCGCATATCTACGGCTCGGTGACACCCGCAACCGCCACGCTCACCATCGACGATCAGTCTGTGACCGTGACCGACGGGAATTTCAGCATCGAGCGGGATGCGGGTAGCTATTTCATCAACGCCACCGCGGACGGCTATCAGAACTACTCCAAGGAGCTCACCGTTGCGCGCGACGAAGAGCGCGAGCTCCCCATCGTGCTGGTGCCGACCGAGGACACCACCGCGCCGGCGGCGGTGAGCGGGCTCCAACCTACCGACCTCACCACCGACGACGAGGCCAGTGTGCGGCTGACATGGACGGCGAATACCGAGGACGACCTCGCAGGATACTACATCTTCCAGTCGCTCTCCGCACTGGAAAATTTGAGCGGCCGCTCGCATCAGGATGTCGACGCGACTCAGACCAGCTACACTGTCGACGGACTGAGCTGGGACACCACCTACCATTTCGCCGTGGTGGCCGTGGACGACGCAGGGAACTACCTCACCACCGACTATACGCAAGATACGATCACGACGGCGCAGAGAACGGTGGAGCCAACCGTGAAAGACTGGGTGCGGATCGGACCGTTCACCTATGACGGCGAACCGCTTTCGGGCGCCACGGTCACGTTCGAATTCAACGACACGACAAAAACAGGCGTCACCGACGACGAGGGCTACGCCAATATCAGCGTCGATAGGAGCTGGGCGGGTGCCACGATCGATGTGAAGGTCGAAAAGGACGATTACGAGACCAACACATTTACCCAGAAGCTCCCCGACCAGCTGGGCGAGAGCGTGGTAAGTGCGGACGATGGAACTCTGGAAAAGACGGAGGAAGCGGCGCCGCCGCTGTTCCTTTACATCCTCCTCCTCATTATCGTCGTCATCATCGTGGTCCTCCTCGTCATGTTCCTCCGTAAAGGGCGCGTCCCCGAGGAGATCCCCTTGGAAGAGGTGCCCACACCGTACGAGGAAGAACCGCTCTACGAAGAGGCGATCGGCGAGTTCGAGTGCCCGAGCTGTGGCGCAGTGGTCGGCGCGGATGTGACGGTCTGTCCAGAGTGCGGCGAAGAGTTCGAGGAAGAAGAATATCGCTGCCCGAGCTGCGGCGTGCACATCGAAAAGGACGCCATCGAGTGCGAGGCATGTGGCGAGGTCTTTGAGCCCGAAGCATTCGAGGAAGAGGGCCTCTCATTGGTCGAGGAAGAGATCGAGATCGAAGAGCCCGAACCGTTCGAGGAACCGTTCGAGGAACCGTACGAAGAGCCGCTGGAGCCCGAAGAGGAAGCATTCGAGGAGCTCGAACCGGAAGAGGAAGCGCTCGAGTTCGAAGACCTCGATGAGGAGGTCGACGAGTTCGACCTCGAGTTCGACGACGAACTCGAATTCGACGACGACGAGCTCGAATTCGACTAGCCCGCGCGCCTACTTGATCACTTGGGGGAGTCAGCTATCATGGCTGGCTCTCGTTCTTTTTTCCCCCTGGCTCATTCCATTCAAAGGGTCGAGTATATATGCTTTCGCCAAAAAATGTATTAGCTAGGTGCTCTGCCTGGAATGAGCCCCCCTCACCGTCGCGGTTCACTTCACCTTTCTCCTTTTTATTCATTCATTCATTCATTCATTCATTCATTCATTCATTCATTCATTCATTCATT
>CAZSUE010000412.1:0-4987 GCA_964609045.1 uncultured archaeon
GGGAACGAGGGGACAAGGGAACAGGGGAACGAGGGATCCAGTGACACACTTGTCGACGGACGCTGACTCCGAGCGAAGCGAAAAATGGCGCGACGGGGGAACAGAGGAGTGAAATGGTGGCGGAAGCAAATAGCTTTCAGCCATAGGAAATGAGAATGTAGGATGGATCTTAGGTCCTATGACACCGACCATGGCAGACCGAATATACTTGATGGTGACGGCGAACGAGCACAAACAATTGATGCAATTATCATAAAAAATGTAATAATGGTCGAGCGTTCTAGCTATTGCATCCCCTTTCGGTATACTATATTGGCCGATGGTACGCAAAACACAAATCACGATGGAGTCATATCCCGTTGCGGCTGACCGCGAACCGGTGCATTAGCGTGCGCCGACCGATCATGTACTTGATCTTTTTGGGCAAATACTATATAGGTGCTCCATTGCGCCTTGGTTCACGGTCTGCCACATAGCATCGAACTCACACCGCGTGATCGCAATGGCAAAGGTATTGATCGTCGAAGATGAAAGAGGGCTGAGACTCTCGCTCGAGCTCTTTTTGAAGGATGCAGGCCACGCGGTCCATGACGCGCCGGATGCAGCTTCAGCGCTGGCGGCACTCGAGTCGGATAGGTACGATGTCGTCCTCACCGACATCATCATGCCCCGTACCGACGGTATCATGCTATTGGAAACGATCGCCGAGCGCTGGCCCTCGATAGAGGTCATACTCATGACCGGTGAGCCGACCATCGAGACGACCACCGCGGCGTTCAAGGCCGGTGCGTACGATTATCTCACCAAACCGATCTCACGCGATACGCTCTTACGTGCAGTGGAGAAGGCGGCGGAGGTCAAGCGCCTCAACGAGGAGAAGCGCGCTTTGGAGCGGGAGAATTTGCAATACCGCGAACATCTCGAACAATTGGTCGAACAACGAACGCAGGCATTGCGCGAGAGCGAAGCGAAGTTCCGGCTCATCATCGAGCACTCGCCGGATGCGATCTTCCTCACCGACGAGAACGGTGACTATCAGTATGTGAACGACGCCGCATGCGCCCTTCTCGGTTATTCCCGGCAAGAGCTCTTAGGGTTGAATATCGGCGATATTTCGCGACCGGCGGATCGGGCGGCAAATCTGGAGGGGTTCCAAACGCTCCTCGAAGAGGGCGCGCTCTTCACCGAGGTCGAGTTGGTGAAAAAGGATGGAACGACTCTCTCGGCGGAATTGAGCGCGGTCGTATTACCCAACGGGACCATCTACGGCAGTTGTCGCGATATTACCGCACGCCAGCGCGCGATGAAGGAGTTGGCGGACAATTACACCCTCCTTCGTATCGCCGGTGAAACGGCGCGTTTCGGCGGATGGAGCGTCGATCTTCACACAAATATCTGTTATTGGTCCGATACCGTGGCAGACATCCACGGAACGCCCCATGGTTATGCGCCCACCGTGGACGAGGGGATCAAGTTCTATGCCCCGGAATGGCGCGAAACGATCCAGACGCTCTTTACCCTCTGTGCCGAGGAGGGCGTACCCTACGATGAAGAGATGGAGATCTTAACGAGGACGGGGCGACGCGTGTGGGTCCGAACCGTTGGAGTGCCGGTGAGGGACGAAGACGGAGCGATCGTCGAGGCCCGGGGCGCGTTCCAAGATATCACCGCGCGTAAAGCGGCGGAAGCGCGTGTCGACCATTTGAACTCGCTCCTCCTCGCGATCCGGAATGTCAACCAGTCCATCGTCCAGGCGAGCGATCTGAAGGAAGTACTGGAAAACGCCTCCAAGGCGCTCGTGGAGACGCGCGGTTATCTCAACTGTGTCATCGGGATACGGGATCGGGAACGGAACAAGATCGAACCGCTGGCCGAGCACGGATCGTTCCCGTTGAAGACGAAATGGTCATTGACGCCCGCAGGCGAGGGGACCGGCCCGATGTGCTTGAAAACGGCGCTGAGAAGCGGGCAGATCACGCTCATGCACAATAGTAGTGATTGCGAGCGATGCATATATAGACTTGCGACCGAGACTTGCCACTCGGTGACGGCCCCGATCCGGCTCGATGGAAAAAATATCGGGCTCATCCATGTGATCGTGGATCGGGATCTGGTGTTGGACGAGAACGAGAAGGAGCTCATACGCGAGGCCGCCGGCGATCTCGCATTCGCCCAGGAGAAATTCCAAGCGGACGAGGCACTGAGGGAAGCGTACGAATTCTCAACCAATCTCGTTCACACCGCACCGGCCATCATCCTCACGCTGAGTCCCACCGGCAAGATCGTGGATTTCAATCCCTACCTCGAACAGCTGACCGGATACTCGCTCGAGGAGGTACGCGGAAAGGACTGGTTCAGTATATTCATCCCTCCCGAGGACCGTGAGGAGATACGTAACCTCTTTCGATGTGCGATCGGTAATACACGAACAGAGGGCAATATCAACCCAATATTGACCAAGAGCGGAGAGAAGATACAGGTCGAATGGTACGATAGGACACTTGAGGACGCCGACGGGAAGGTGGTCGGTCTCCTCTCTGCGGGCCAGGATGTCACCGAACGCGTCGAGGCGGTAGCGGCAGTGAAGGAAAGCGAAGCGGAGAAATCCTACTTGCTCGACAGTATGATGAACGCCTTTGCCATATTCGAGTCCGTCTTTGACGATGAAGGGGAATTTGTCAGTTATCGCTTCCAGTATATCAATAGCGCGTTCGAAACGATCACCGGTGTAAGGAGCGACGAGGTCGAAGGCAAGACCGTGCACGAGGTCTGGCCCGGTACCGAGGAGAGCTGGGTGCAAAAGTACGGCCAAGTGGCGGTGACGGGTGAGCCAGAGGAGTTCGACATGTATCATGAGCCGACGACGAAACTGTATCATTGTATCGTGTGTCGACCATGGAGGACCGAGGAGCGCTTCTGCGTGATATTCGAGGACATCACCGAGCGGCGGCGTGCGAAGAAGGTGCTGGAGGAGCAACTCGACGAGCTGCGGCGCTGGCAGAATGTCATATTGGACCGTGAGGATCGTGTGCTCGAACTCAAACGCGAGGTCGACGAACTCCGCGCTCGTCTCGGCGAGGAGGCGCGATACGCCCTCCACCGCGACGAAACGCGCGACGATGAAGGAGGGGAGTGATATATATGGCCCGCCGCAAAATGCACCCAAACGACTTTGGACCCGTACCCGATATCGCCCAGATGAGAGCGGGCGATCATCTCTGCTGCATCTACCGCACCGTCGCAGAACAGCTTACCGTGGTGGTTCCCTACCTCATCGAGGGGTTGAAGAAGAACGATCGATGCCTCTATATCATCGATGAGAGTTCGAAACAGTATGTGATCGACGCCTTCTCCGAAAGTGGGGTCGAACTGGAACGATATATCGCCGCCGGGCAGTTCTCTATCCTCACCAAGGAAGAGTCGTATCTGCAGGGTGGCAGTTTCGATCCGGATACGATGATCGATACCCTCGAGGCGTTCGAAACGGAAGCACTGGAAGAGGGGTACGCGGGGTTGAGGGTTACCGGCGAGATGACATGGATATTTTCAAAACTGCCCGGTGTGGAGCGGCTGATCGAGTACGAGGCGAAACTGAACCGCTTCTTACCCCAGAGCCGCAGTAGTGCCGTTTGCCAATATCGCGAACCGCGTTTTTCGCCGGACATCCTCGTGGATGTTATTCATACCCACCCCGTCACCGTGATCTATGGCGAGGTATGTGTCAATCCGTATTATATCCCGGCAGAAGAGTTCCTATTGAAAATGCGGAGTGCGAAGGTGCCGCTCGCCGTCTACGAACAGATCCGCGACGACATTTTGGTACGGCATCGATCGAAGGTGGAGCAACGGCGGATGGTGGAGGAGCGCACAGAGCTTTTGGAACGGTCGGAACGATCGCGGCGCGCGCTGTTGAGTATGATGGAGGATATGAAGCGATCGCACGAGAGGCTACGCGAAAGCGAACAAAACCTTCGCGAGGCGCAGCGCCTCGCCAATATCGGGAGCTGGAAGTGGAACCTCGACACCGGCGAGCTGCAACTCTCCAACGAGATGTATGCGATCATCGGCCTCGAAAAGAACGCCGAGGCGCTTCGAATCTCCACGCACGAACAGTACTACACCGCCGAGAGCTGGGCGCGCTTCCAGCGGGCGGTGGAGAACGCGCTCGAGGGGGGTGAACCGTACGAGATCGAACTGGAGATCGTTCGCCAAGCGGGCGAGGACCGTATCGCCGTTGCACGGGGCGAGCCGGTACGAAGCGAGGACAAAACGATCCAAAGTCTCCGGGGAACGCTGCAGGATATCACCGAGCGTCGGCGCGCGGAGGAGGAACGTGAACGGCTCCACGCGCAGCTCGTCAGGAGCCAGAAGCTCGAAAGTATCGGCACGCTCGCATCCGGCGTGGCGCACGAGATCAACAACCCGATCAATGTGATCATGAACTTCGCCCAGATCATCGAGGACCGGCTCGAGGAGGATAACGACCGCGAGCGCCGGCTCTGTGAGTTCACCGGTATGATCAAAGACGAGACCGATCGCATCGCAACCATCGTGCGTAACCTCCTCGCCTTCGCGCGCGACGAAAATAAGACGACGCGCCGTGCACATATCGCCGACATCGTCGCATCGACGCTCTCGCTGATCACCGCCACATTCCGCAAGGACCAGATCTCGATTGAGACCGACATCCCCGACGACCTTCCACCGGTCGAATGCCGGCCGCAGCAGATGAAACAGGTGCTCATGAACCTCATCACCAATGCGCGGGATGCGTTGAATACACGTTATCCAAAATACGACGAGGACAAGATCGTTCGGATCGCAGCGAGCACGATCGAAGACAAAGACGAAGAGGATGCGGATGCAGATGCAGATGCAGATGCGGATGATCGGGGTGGGCGGCGCTGGCTGCGGCTCATCGTCGAGGATCACGGGTGCGGGATGCCCGCGGAGCGAGTGGATCGGATCTTCGATCCGTTCTTTACGA
>CAZSUE010000413.1:0-3274 GCA_964609045.1 uncultured archaeon
GGCCGAGACCGAGGTGCATATAGACCTCGCTGGATCGTTTCTTGCGGATTTTCTCACGGATGGAGAATGCGTTCAGGACCCAGACGATAAGGACGATGACGAGCAACAGGATCGATCGTAATACCATGGTTCACCACCCGGGGCGCAATGCCGGCGACGCTACATTAAGCTACTGTTTACCGTCGACTATCCAATAGGGAGGAGAGGGAACAAAAGGAGGTTCGTTAATTTAATGAACTGCCGACATGATGCACTGTCGGTACCTCCATGCGCCTCGACGAGTTCGATATCGACCCCGCCATCACGGAAGTGTTTCGAGAGGAGGGCATCGAAACGCTCTACCCGCCGCAGGCGGAAGCACTCCCACCGGTGCTTGCGGGCGAGAACCTCGTCATGGCGGTACCCACCGCGTCGGGCAAATCGCTCGTCGCCTATATCGCCGCGCTCCGTGCCGCGCTCGCGGGCGGGAAAGCGATCTATATCGTGCCGCTCAAAGCGCTGGCCGCAGAAAAATATCACGATCTGAAACGCTTTTCGCACCTCGGGATACGGGTGACGCTGGCCATCGGCGACCTCGACTCCAGCGCGCGCTATCTCGAGCGCTACGATATCATCGTCGCGACTTCTGAGAAGATCGATTCGCTCCTCCGCCGTCGGACGCAGTGGCTCCATGCGGTCACCGTGGTGGTTGCGGACGAAGTGCATCTCCTCAACGACATGTCGCGCGGGCCGACGCTCGAGGTCACGCTCTCGCGGTTCCGGACCCTTTCCGAGAGCGTCCAGATCGTCGCGCTCTCCGCCACCATCGGGAACGCGCGCGAGCTCGCCGGATGGTTGCGCGCCACGCTAGTCGAGAGCGATTGGCGACCGGTGATCCTCACGCTCGGCGTCTGCTACGACAAGTACAAGATCACCACGGACTTTACTCGCGAAAAGGTCCCGTTCAACCAGGACCTCATCACATCGCTGGTGCGCGAGACGCTGGAAGAGGACGGGCAGGTACTCATCTTCGTCAATAGCCGGCGGCATACTCAGAGCCTCGCCCGCCGGCTCAGTAAGCCGGTGGGGGCGCTCCTCGCGAGGGACGGTGCGACGCTTCACAAAGAAGGTGCGCGTGCGCTCGAGGCGGCGCGATCGGAGACGACCTCTATCGGCCGCCAATTGAGAACGGCGCTGGAGCACGGCTGCGCCTTCCATCACGCCGGTCTCTCCTCGAAGCAGCGCGGCGTGGTCGAGGAGTATTACAAAAAGCGCGCCATCAAATGCATCGTGGCCACACCGACGCTCGCCGCGGGGATCAACCTCCCCGCACGGCGCGTCATCATCCGCGACACCTATCGGTTCGACCCGAACTATGGGATGGTGCCGCTGCCGGTGCTCGAGATCCAGCAGATGTGTGGCAGGGCGGGTCGGCCCAAGTACGACGACGAAGGCGAAGCGCTTTTGATCACGAAGTCGAACCGCCGCGCGCAGAAGCTGATCGAGCAATATTTCTTCAGCGATCCGGAACCGATCGAATCGAAGCTCAGTGCGGAGCGCGTCCTTCGCGTCCATATCCTCGCCGCCATCGCCACGGGGTTCGCAGCGAATGACGACGCGCTTCATGAGTTCCTCGGCCAGACCTTCTTTGCGCATACCACCGAGCTCTGGACCATCCATGGCAAGCTGGGGAACACACTCGAGTTCCTCCTCGAGAACGGGTTCATCACCGCAGCCGCGGCAGAAGGAGTGGCAGATGTAGAAACAGAAACAGAAACAGAATACGGAACGGCCACTGCGGTGGCCAAAGAGGAGCGCTCCGGAGGCGCTCCGATCCGCCAGGAACTAACTCAGAGAAATGAAGACGATCGCGGCGGGGACCGAGACGGAGATGGAGTTGGAGTTGGAGATGGAGTTGGAGATGGAGTTGGAGTTGGAGTTGGAGTTGGAGTTGGAGTTGGAGTTGGAGTTGGAGACGAAACTGCGGGTGAAGCGATCGATATCGACGCGATCGGGTTTTCCACCGGTGCGGAGATCGCTACACGGCGCGGCGTCGCCATGGCATCCATCGCATCGGAAGAAGTGTCGCGCCAGTATCGTGCCACGACCCTCGGTCACCGCACGAGCCGGCTCTATATCGATCCGATGACCGCGCTCTGGATGATCACCGCGCTGGAGAACGGCGGCGGTGAGCCGGTCACGCCGCTCGGGCTTCTCCACGCCGCCACGGCGACGCCGGACATGTATAGTCTCTACCTTCGTTCCAGCGATAAAGAATGGTTGCCGGAGCTCGTGGAGGAGCGTGATGAGGAATTGCTTTTCGAGCGCCCCGAGCCCGATGAAGACCCCGAGGGGTACGAGCTCTATCTCGCCGATGTGAAGACCGCGCTCGTGCTCGAGCGCTGGATCGAGGAGATCGGCGAGGAGCAGATCTGTCAGCGGTTCAATATCGGCCCCGGCGATATCCGGTCCAAGGTCGACATCGCCAACTGGCTCCTCTACGCCGCGCGGGAGCTGTGCAAGATCATCGGTGCGCCGTACCTCCGCGAGCTGGAATCGCTCGCCATCCGCGTGCAGAACGGGATCAAGGCGGAGCTCATCAATCTCGTCCAGCTGAAGGGTATCGGCCGGGTCAGGGCGCGGGCGATCCATGATTACGGCTACCATACGCGGCTCGATCTCGTCCATGTCAGCGTCGACGAACTCGTGAAGGTGCCCGGGTTGGGGCGCACGCTCGCCCAGCGGATCCACCGCCAGCTCCACGGCGAGCAAGACGCACCAGTGAGGGCGGCGGAGAGGGTGGCGCAGCGCGACGATGGCGAGCGGGACGGCGCACCGCGCTCGGGAGGTGAGGAGGTGGACTCGACCACGCTCGAAGAGCTTCAAGCGGTCACATGGGCAGAGCCGCGCAACGATCGCGCGACCGATGCAGATATTGACGGTAGCGGTGGCGAGAAGGGCGATGGATCGCAGAGGGAAGTGCCCGATGAGGCGCTGGAGCCCGAGCAGCGCCGGCTCAGCGATTTTACCTAACGCAATCCAACGAACCGCATGCTGCGCGGTTGGGCACGGTGTGGAGTCGGCTAAAGGTAGTAGGATGTACATCAGTAATAGTGATCAAACTCATTTCCCCCACAGCATCGGTATGAAGTGGGCAAATAGTAAGCGCATAGTAAGAAACATTAATAAATAGAATATCCCTTACGGTGGCGGGGATATTATGGGAATGTCGGATATCGTCCCGGATTACGAACAGCGAACTTGGCTGTGGCTGACTATCGTCGTCACCCTCCTC
>CAZSUE010000413.1:3284-4985 GCA_964609045.1 uncultured archaeon
GCGAGTCACTGAACTGCTACGGCGGTACGAAAATGCGTCTAAAAGGGGAAGAAATAGTACCATTTCTATGACCGTTTGAATAAAGCTTTAAATAGCTTGAATACTAAATACGTAAGTGATAACCATGCCGGAACTAGACATGAAACAAATGATGGAGATCCAGTCGATCAAACTGCTCAAGGACCTCGACGACCTGAACGGGCTGCTCGAGATCGTTGTGTTCCTCCACAAGTTCGATCGCGGGAATATCTCTAATTTCATCAAGGACCTGCGACTGAACCAGCAACCGGTCTATAGGACGCTGGATAAGCTCTCGAAACTCGGCCTCGTGACGATGAAGCGCGAGCCGCTCCCCGGCCGCAAGAATTTCAAGGCGAAATATTACTATCTCACGGACAAGGGGAAGAAGCTCGCAAAATCGTTCGTCGATATGTTCAATACCTATCGCGAGCTCAAATAAGATCATGGCGCTCCTTCGCACCCCGTTCCATTCACATTCTCCTTTCTATCAACTGAATGGAAAACAACGCCGCCATGGCGTTCTCGCGTGTGGCCATGATGCCATTAGATCAGGGGGCCGCCATTGGTCCATTAGCAGTAGCGTGAGCTCTGTCTCATCGATCGGTTCCCATGGCTTCGACCCGGTAGGGTACGGGGCGAAATCGAGATTCGAGATCACGAGGCGATCGGGGTTTGCATCTCGTGATCCCTTCAGCTTCAGCGTCAGTACTCTAGCTGGAGCTTATCACAACTTTCATCATAAGTACCATCAGCTCTCAGCTCACAGCACGCAGCCCTAACCCGTACCCAGCGGCTCACTCTCGGCCATCTCGGTGGGTTAGCATACAAACCCTTTTATGAGAGCGTGCCTTTCCCCGGTCCGCCCACCCCCCCAGCGTCGACATCGTGGCGCGTGGGCGGCACCAGGCTTGGAGGGTTCGTTATGACCATAATCGGAATCCGCAGGGAAGATAAGAACCGATGGGAGCGGCGCGTGCCGCTGGTACCGGCCGATCTGAAGCCTTTGATCGAAGAGCACGATCTCAGGGCCGTCGTCCAGCCCTCACCGATACGGGTCTTTCCCGACGCTGAGTATGAAGCGATCGGTGCGACGGTCCAAGAGGACCTCAGTGCTTGTGATGTCGTCTTTGCGGTCAAAGAGATCCCGCCTTCGCTCTATAGGCCCGAGACCGCCTATATTTTCTTTTCACACACGATCAAGGGCCAGCCCTACAATATGCCGAAGCTCGCGCAGATACTCGAGAGGGGCGCGACACTCATCGATTACGAATGCATCGTCGACGAGGACGGTGAACGGCTCATCTTCTTCGGGCGCCATGCGGGCATTGCGGGAATGATCGATACGCTCTGGGCGCTGGGCCGGCGGCTGCGATGGGAGGGTGTCGAGAATCCGTTCGAGGGGGTCGACCGCGCGCTCGCGTACGACAGCGTCGACGCGGCGGTCGAGGAAGTCGAACGCGTTGGCGAGGCGATCGCGACGGGTGACGCGCTCAATGCGAGCCTCGCACCGCTGGTGTGCGGTTTTGCGGGTCATGGGAATGTCTCGCAGGGTGCACAACGCATCTTCGACCACCTCCCGCACGAGACCGTCACACCGGAGGAGCTCCCCGCGCTCTTTGCACCCGCCGCCGAGCCGATTCTCGACCGGCTTGTCAAGGTCCTATTCAAAGAGAAGGATAT
>CAZSUE010000414.1:0-4974 GCA_964609045.1 uncultured archaeon
ACGGGACGCCGGGGCTCGAGTGGTCACCACCGCATCCCGATACCGACGCCACGGTGCGCGAGTTTTCCAAAAGCAGCTATAACAGTTTTACCAGCGACGCGTTCACCGCACACGCCGCCGCCGTCGGGACGGACTATCCGCTGATCGTCACCGGCGTCGCCACCGATATCTGCGTCTATCGCTCCACAACGGGCGCGCTGGACGCGGGTCATACCGATATCTATATCCCGACCGATTGCTGTGCCGGCCTCCCGCCGGATATCAACGGCGCAGAAAATATCGGTCACGAGCGCGCATTGGAAGTGCTCGACGCCCTCGACGGTGTGACGCTTACCACCTTCGACGAACTCTGTGCACGGTTCAATACCGAGCTGGGGTAGAATGCGTCGCGAGCGGCTACCATTGCACCCGCGAGTCGGCATGATGGATGTCGAAACTGAGGATGGGATGTCGAATCGATGAACGAAGAGGAACGGTCCGACGACGAGGTCGCCGCATTCTTCGATATGGACTATACCCTCCTCCGTGTGGATGCGGGGCGGCAGACCTCTGTGCACGCACTGCGCGAAAAAGTGATCACCAAGCGCTTCGTGATGAAATATCTCTGGTGGACATTTCTCTTCAAGATCAACCTTCTCGATTTTCCGGAGGTGTTCCGTCGTGGTACCGGCCAACTCGCTCAAGGGCGGTCGGTGGATATGGTCATGGACCTCGGCCAAACCGCGTTCGACCGCTATGTGGAACCGCTCATCTTCGGCGCGGCGCGCCAACGGGTCGAGCAGCACAGAGCACATGGCCATATCGTTTCCATCGTCACCTCGTCGCCCACCTTTGTCGTCGAGCCGGTGCGCAAAGCGCTCGACATCCCCTATGCGCTGACGACGCGGCTGCAGAGTCGCGACGGCCACTATACGGGGAAGGTCGATTTCGTCTGCTTCGGTGAGCAAAAAACGGTGGCGATGCGCCGGTTCGCAAGCGAGCACGATGTCGATCTGACCAAGAGCTACGCATATACCGATCATCACTCGGACATACCCATGCTCGCGCTCGTCGGGCACCCCGTCTGCGTCAACCCGACCAAGATCCTTCGGAAGCACGCAGAGGACGAGGGCTGGGAGATCGTCGAGTTCGAATAGCGACCCGCTACCAGGACTGACGGCCCCGCCGCGGCGAAAGGGTATATAGTTTTTACCCGCAAAAGCTAAGTACTAGCATGTGAGCGCCACGGTCGCGACCCCACGGGGCGACGGTCGTCGTCAGCCTCGCCAACGGTTCACGAGCTCGACCCGCCGCGCTGCCACGGCCAGCGATGTTTGCGTTTCTTTTCCGGCTCCTGGGGGGTCATGGTGGAGAAGACCGACGGGAGGTGGATGAGGTAGCGCCCATCGCGTTGGACGATCACCGGGCTGTTTTCCAATAACCCTTCGAGATCGATCTCGTAGACGCCGTGCTCCTCGACCCGTATCACACCCACATGGTCGGGAAATTCGCGTCCTTCGGCTTCCGCTTCGTGCTTCGAGGGCAATTCCCGTTTTGCTCCGGGCCCCGCTGCCGCACCGCGTTCGACTTCGACCTCGGCCTCACCGTTGGGTGCCGGCTCCCTCTCGATCTTGGGCTCGGGCTTCTGTTTGGGTTTTAATTTGGGTTTCGGTTTCGATTTTGGTTTTGGTTTGGGCTTCGCCGTCCGTTCGGGACGGCCTTGTGGTGCCTTCGCCGCCGCGCTCTTCCCCGAACGGTGCATTTCAGATCGGCGCTGCGTCTTGTGCTCTACCACGCGTTTCTCCGCCTCTTCGACCAGTTCCTGCGCACGCGACGGTTTTTCGCGTTCCCGCTCACGCCCCGCACCAGGTCGCGACCCGAGCCGCATCCAATCCGGTTTCGTCCGATCGCGGAGCTGCGGTTGCTTCTCCGTCCCCTCTCGTCGGGTCTGTGGACGGTCGACCTTCACCTCGACCCATTCCTTCTTACCACCGATGGACTCGTCGAGCGCACGCGGCTCCTCTTTCGACGAGAGCACATTATGGATGACCGCCTTGAGGTCGCGGTTCGCCATCTGGGTGAGCTCTTCGCGCTCCGGTTCCGAAAGCGCCTCTTGCGTGTAGAAGAATTTTCGGCCGCCGCACTCACTGCAGCCCTTGAGTATCTCCGGCGAACCGCTGGGAAAGATCTTGCCGCATTTCAGGCACTGGTGGGGCATTGCACATCTACTCCCGACGGGTGCGTCGACCCGCCAATTACTATTCTCGCATGTGATTCGAGCTATAAAACTAAAACGGGTTCGGGACCCTCCATCGGAGGAGTGGCTGGTTACGCGCGCCCCGGCGTACGCGCACGAATGCGCATGGTACGCGCGCATGCGCAAAACAGAATGCACACGAAGAGAAACGCAAACTATTAGTCCACAGAGCTATTTCCCACCTCGGTGCGAAGGGGAGAGGATCGATAATGGCAGACAAGAAGGATCGCAACACACGGATCATCATGTTCGTTCTCACCGCGCTGGCCGCACTCTTCTTTCTCGAGGCGGTCCGCGAACTGGTCGGGGCAGTCTACAATCTCAATCTCGCCACCATGGGCATCAATATCAGCATCGTTGCGATTCTTGCCTATTTTGCACCGATCGTCTATCGTTTCTACCACCCAAAACGAACCGTTCGTCTCCTTGGGCTCACCGGCATCATCGGGGTCGCCTTCCGCCTCCTTATGGCCACCGACCCGGTCATCGAACTCTATCTTCTCTATTGCGCCGGCACAGTGGTGGCGTTCGCGCTCTTCCTCCCACTCCTCCTTCGCATCGTGCTCGACCTCCATCAAACATCTACGCTGACCACAATACTGCGTCCCGGTGGGAGCACCCACGCACTCGTCCTCGGCGCCGCGCTCGATTTGATGTTTCGCGCGTTCGGCGACACCTTCTCGATCACCATCTACGGTCTCTCCCCCACCCGCGCCACCGCGCTCATCTACCTCGCCGTACCGGCTGCGTTCTTCCTCATCGCGCTCCTCGCCTATCTTTGCCGCTCACCGGCTGCCGCTTTTGACGCCGAGGCCGCAACTGAGACTGAGACCGAGTCCGAGTCCGAGTCCGTCACTGAGGGTGTGGATATGGATGTGGATATGGATGTGGATGTGGGTGTGGATATGGATGTGGATATGGATGATGGAACCGCAATCGGTCATACACCCGTGCCACCGAAACGGTTCGCACCGCTCTACGGTGCCGGCTTCGGCGCGCTGGGCGTCCTCTATCTTAGCCTCCTCGGGTACCCGAACAATATCGCGCGATGGATCGGCGCGTCGTACCGCGGGACGCTGATCATCGTCTGCGGTGCGTTCGCCGCCCTCCTCTGCGCCACGCTCGTCCCGCGGCTCCGTGCACTGCTCGGCAGCCAGTTCGCAGCGGAGCTGGGTAATATCCTCCTCCTCGCCGCGTTCATCTTCCTTACGGTGATCCCCAACGCCACGGTGGCGCTCATCCTCGTCGCCGCGAGCCTCTTTTTCTTCCCCATCCTCCTTGCACATGCGCTCCGCGTCATGTTCAGACCGGCATACGACGCGAAATACACTGGCGGCTTCTTCATCGGCGCCTCGGCCGCGTTCGTCCTCTTCCTCGTCTTTTCCGTCTTCACCCTCACCTGGGCGCATGTAGGGCTTGCGTTCCTCCGCGGGCGCATCGATACCATCCTTCTCGTCGCGCTCTTCGTCCAGATCCTCGCCTTCTCGTTGGCACGACCGCGGCGACCCATAACGGGAAGGCACCATACTCATACCGAGCGCGTATCGGCGGCCCCCACGGGCGGTATCGCGAAAGTGCTCGCGCTCGTCGCCGTCGCCGTGCTCGTCGTCACGCCCATCGTTGCCCTCGCCGCCTATCCCGCTCCGGCCCCAGATCGACCAGAACTCGACGAGCGGCCGCTGCGGGTGATGTCGTATAATATCCACCAGGGCTACGATACGCAGGGCAAGATCGATCCGTACGAGATCCTCGCGCCGATCCAAGAGATAGACCCAGACATCCTCTCGCTCCAGGAATCGGACGGCAACCGCATCTCCAGCACCAATGTCGATCTCGTGCAATGGCTGGCGCATAAGCTGGATATGTACGTCTATTTCGGGCCGGACTCGAGCGAGATGATCTACGGCGTGGCGCTCCTCTCGAAGTTCCCGCTGGAGAAGACGGAGACCTACACGCTCACCAGCGTCGAGGACCAGCGTGTGCTCGTCCGCGGCGATATGGTGATCCACGGCGAGCTGGTCTCGGTCTACGCCATCCATATGGGCCTCTCCGTGGAGGATCGTACCACCCAAGCGGAAGAGATCGTCGACTACATCGATGCGAACCCGCACCCGGCGCTGATCATGGGCGATTTCAATACGCAGCCGAACGAGACCCAGTACGCCACGCTCGATCGCACGCTCATCGATACCTGGCGCGAGGCGAACCCTGCTGCGAGCAACGAGTCGGGCTATACCTTCGATTCTGTGGAACCCTACCAACGCATCGATTATATCTGGCGCACACCCGATCTCGGGAATGCCGCCACACACTGTGCGGTGATGTTCGATGAACACGGCTCGGATCATCTCCCGCTCTGGGCGGAAATAGCCTTCACTTCATAACCATACCCTGCATCAACCAGCGCTGATCGGCACCGGCCCTTACTCCATCTCCTTAAATGCCGTGATCCAAAACGCGAAAATTGTATTGGAACGCAAGAGTTTCACGGCGCGCTCCTTATTCTATCCAGACATTCCAGAGAGCGTAACGCAAATGAAAGTGAAATGTAAACGAAAAATAATTGGCGGGCGAGGCGGTCCAAGCCCCCAGTTCCCAACCTCGCATTGGCATCTCCCTGTATACCGCCCACCGCACACCGCACACCGCACACCGCACACCGCACACCGCTCCCCGCTCCCCGCACACCGCACCCCGCACACCGCTCCCCGCACCCCGCCCCCCGCCAACCGCACCCC
>CAZSUE010000415.1:0-4956 GCA_964609045.1 uncultured archaeon
GTCTCTAAAGATCATGAGAAAAACCGTTCTTACTTCGTGTGGCTTCGTGTGGCTTGTATGTACCTCACTCGACCGCAACACCCTAGTGGGATGATCCGAATAGAAGGATAGGCTGGGGGGTGGACGCGGCGCCAGCCGCTGCTGCGCAGCGCCCGTGCGCCTTGGGTGCTGGTTGGCGCTGTGTGCTCCCGTTCCGCTCGCTACCGCTCGCGGAAGCGGTAGCACGAAAAGGGTGGCTCGTGCTACTGCTTTAAGCTGGTGGACGCGGTTAAGCCTATGGCATCTCAATACCGATCTCACGGAGCTGGTCTCTGATATCATAATATGTATCGGTCGCAATACCAGCATCCATCGCCCCGCGTATCGCACCCCAGTCTGCCGACACGAAAACAAATCGTGGGCTCGGTATCCGATAGCGAGCGGTCCCGAACGTTTCAGCGTTCTTGATCTGCATGATCCCGTCAGCTTCACCGTGATCGACTATATCTGACACAATAAGTGCCCGATCGTTGTCCGATACCGGTACCGGACAATCGATGATCGTAGCGTATCGATCCAGAACCCGGTCGAGCCATTTTTCTCGTTTGCTCTTCCGGGTCTTTTGCTTGACACCTAAGAACTCGTTTCGTACAAGCTTCGGGATCCAGATCTGCTTGTAACGGAGGACAAGATACTCGATCACCTGCTTCCACTTCGATTTGTTATGAAGATAGACGAAATCGTACAAATTGACGAGGACATCGTTATCGAGAACAGCGATGGCCATCCACATCCCTACTGCTCAAAAAGGAGGGCGATGAAGAATATCAGCATACCAAAGAGCAACAGAAGGACTAATAACTCACCACCGGTCCCCGACGATTGCTGCGATCTGATATCATCCATGATCGCTTCAGCAGCTTGGATGAAGTGATCGATATCATCGAAGTCATAACTTTTGAGATTGTTTCGCACCCCAAGCGCTTCCAACTCGACTCGCATCGAATGGGGGACAACAGAATAAATGGTCGCATTGTTGGATGAAAGGGTTTCCAGTTCCCACTTCGTTGAAGGATCCAGCGAGGGGCTGTCATACGCAACCAAGATTGCGTATTTGGATCGCGAAAGCCGGCGGCCAATGTCCTCCTCATCCCGTTTGCCCACCTTGGGGGGAGAATAGACCTTATGCCCCTGTGAGCTGGCTAAGGCCTGGATCTTGATCGCGACCTCCGCTGCGGTCCAATCCCCTTCGGGGTAAATGAAGGTGATCATTTCTTATCCCTCAATTGCCCATGAGCGTTTGGGCTATTTAACATATCGTCATTATTGTGCAAGAATTCGATGCATACAGTGGGAACTCCAGCATCAGCGAGAGAGCTGGTCATTGCGCTCGCCATTTCTCGTCCTCAATATCGATCTCTTGCATCTTCTGCCGCGCAAAATCTGCACTCGGTTGGATCCTCTCACGATACTTCCCCTGAAGACGATTCGCCGCAATCGGGTCCGGAAGCGGTTGCCGCTGTTGGAGAAAAGTGATAAAATCGAACACCTCGCTCAACTGGAGCGAATCGAGTGTGCGAAGACGGGCAATGATTTCTTCCTGGACTTGGCTTCCCATAGGCCCACCGTTACCTGGTAGTACTCAATTAATAGTCATCACGGTAGTAAAGGGTATCGGTCTGATTGCTTTTGTTTGTCCAATTTCATTCACTGAACACAGAACTTGAAGCAGGGACGATAAGACGTAACCACCGACGACGGCCGCGAATTCGTCGCGCTCGTGATCAACCCGCGACACCTGCACGAGCTGCTCGCGGCGCGCCAGACCATCACGCTGGTGCACCAGGTGCACTAAGCGCGCGGAGGTTTGGTTGTTTTTTATTGACCCAGCCGCTGCGGTGCGCGCACGGAAGTTGCGCATGGGAGGTGCGTGCCGGCGGTGGGTGTATTTTTGTTAGTCCGAAGGATCACGATCGCAGTAGCAGAACGATTGTGGTGCGTTAAAAGCCGGGAGACTGGACCGTGGATCCACCGGTTCGTCGAATGTTTTGAGATTCTCGATCCCGATCGCATACCCGGTTTCTTTCCCCCGAAAATACTCGAAAAACGCCTCCTTCCCAATCCCTCCCGAACCATTGCACCGCTCCCAAAGTTGGCGAGGATGCTCATGAATGATCTGGCCCACTGCAAACGAACCCAGGATCCGCTTTTGCGGTGAGGACGCGTAGATGAACACGCGCTCGATATCCCGGCGCTTGAAGATCACCTTCCGGAACTCGTACCGCTTCTCGCCGTCAATGATCGCGCGCGCATACTTCGGCTTCACAGACAGTATAACGTTCATCGAGGCCACCGTGGTGCTTGAGAATGGTATATCGTTCGTGATCGATCTGCGTGATGCTTTGGGGGTGCGCTACTAACACCTCTAACTCTATCAACTTTCCAATATTCAAGGGCCGATCGAAGTGGAAATGATGATTGAACAGGATAACAGTTGTCGCTCGAGTAGCATAATCCTCAATTTCACCCTTGATATAAACTGATCTTTTCCCGACAAGCCTGAGAATCTCCATCGGGTTCCTGAGCCGGGAATACACTGATTCAATAACCCCCAGCGAGGTAAGCCCACGAATATCCTGAGAGCGATAAAAGAGGACCAGATCACCTGGCTTCAGTTTCGTTATTCTCGATCGGGTTAAATAAGCTTTCTTAATCGTATTCCCTTCGACAATGAATTCTCCTTCAAATTCTGAGAGCCTAGTTTGACGACCTGGATAGTCGGTGAACAAACGTTGGTGGTATTGTGGTTGGATCGGGATGATAAACTTGGAAACAGACTCTCCATCGAAGAAACACGGGAAGTAGGTGCAGGATATTTCGAGGGGAGAACAAACCTCGATATCTTTTGGGATGTATAGGAGCTTTAAGTAGATGTCTTCTCCATTTTCTTTGACAGCGACTTTTTGAAACCCGAATTGCGAGATAAGGTCCACGAGATGATCATCGCCACCACTTTTTGTGAAATGGGTGAGATAGATTTCATCGATCGAGTTCGCCAAAGCGAGATCAACCGTAAGTCGAAGGAACAATTCTCCAATCTTACGACCGATAGAAGTCACGATCAGAGTCGCGATCTTCACGCGTTCCTTTTTCGAAAATGGGGGATGGGATGGCAATGGCTCATCTTCAATTTTATAGATGAGAATGGCACCAATCCGTTTTTCCTCACGATAATTCACCCAACAACGCCGTCCAGCCCTCGCTACTTTCAGAAACCATGACTCGAATCCTTCGTACTCTTCCTTTAATGAGGTAAAGATCGGGTCATCAAGATCGATATTGTAGAGATATTCTTGTGTAATCGCTGGAGGAGACGGAACCTCTAAAGCTGGTATTGAATCTGAGAAAAAAGTAATCGCTTCTCGAATGGTGAATACACGACCGGTCAGGTCGAGATTCTGCGCCTTCTTATGGATTCCTTTATCCTCGGTTATAAGAACGTCAACGGCATCTTTATAGACTGCATAGAGCAGCGTATTATCGACTCGGTCGTGTTGGTCATTGTCATTCCAGCAGACTCGTTGTAAGAAGGAATCATCATCGTATGGATCCGGAGGTGATGCCAGTTCACAATATGAACCAACCTTTGAGATGATTTTCTTCCTCCTATCCTCGTTGGTATCTCGCTCTAGTTCTGCTTTAGATAATGGATGGACGAGCGCTTTCGCGCCCGATTTGCTGATTCTTCGTAACATAGTCTGCAATTCATTTGACAGGATAGCATGGTCTTCGCGATAAATGCAAATGTTCGTATCCAGTAAGACGCGCATAACTATCACTTCGATATCTAACCTGTTGAATGAAACGTCACTCAACAGATGTATGCTACATACCCCCGATGTCACCTCCGGAATTTCCAGATTGTTGGATGTTGACAGCATGGGTGAATGTTATCTCTCTTCGCCCAATCTATCGTTATAGTCCTGAACGTATATTATTATTCGCTCCTCCAGCCATATATGAGTCAGCAGTAATGAGCAGGTAGAGTACTCAGTGATTTGTTTCATTTAGTAATGGCTACCTATTGGAGCTTTGAAACCGCATTGGACACTCATTCGTACCGACCGCTGCTGGAGTTAGACACTGCGCCAGAGATTGAACATGGCCCCGGCCGCTGCTGTATAAGGATTGAGCCAGTCGTTGTGAAGAGAGGAATTACCATCATCAGTATCAGAGGAATCGATCGTTGCCGCAGAATCGCAGAAAACGGAAAACAGAGGCGCTGTGTGGCTCCTTCCCACCATTTCTCGCGGTTTTAGCGCTTTCTCGGGAACTCGTTCCAGAGGCGCTGCCGGTGAGCGTACGCGAAACGTGACGCGGCGCGGCCGCACATCGCGTCCCTGCGCCCGCATCGCCCAATACCAGACATCCACCCTACCCTACCCCACCCCATACCGTTGTGCGCGCATCTGGAACGCCCGCTCCCCGCCCTCCATGATCGAACAGATCTCTTGCTTCACGGCGTCGTCCTCGATCTCGCCGCAGCGTTCGGCGGCGAGTTCGACCCATTGCGATGCGGATTCCATGGCGATGATATATTCCGCGTCCCCGTTCACCGGGATGTTCGCGTTATGGGTGACGACGATGACCTGCCGGTTCGCCTTCGCCGCGCGCAGCCGGTGCACGATGAGGTCGTAGATAAGATGGTTATCGAGGTCGTCCTCCGGCTGGTCGAGGATCAGCGGCGTGGTCCCGCTCGAGAGGATGAAGGTGAGGATGGCCGAGGTCTTCTGCCCCGCCGACGCGTGTGAGAGCGGCTTGAAGGGGGCGTCCGGCGTGGGTTGGTAGAGGACGGATATCTCGTCCTCGGGGATGAGCAGCTCGAGTCGCGCCATCTGCTCCACATTCAGCCCCCGGATAAGGTTATGGAACCATTTCGTGTACGCATCGGCGCATTTGAGATGGCCGTTGCCGTTG
>CAZSUE010000416.1:0-4955 GCA_964609045.1 uncultured archaeon
GGAGGTGATAGGCGACGGCCAGCTGCCGTATGGTAGCACTCGCTGCTTCGTCATACTTCCATCGCTCCGCGCATCGAATGCCGCAGTCGAACATAAAGGTACCTGACGCCGCGACGCCGGCGATCATCCAATGCACGATTCGCGCTATACGCTCGATGCGAATCATGATATAGCGGAGCGTCTCTGTCGAATAGTAGTACCGGTCTGGACCCAATTAAGCGAGCGAGCGAGCGAAATGAAGCAGTGATGCGCTCGATTATGCGCTAATAGAACTATTACAAAGACTTAATTACCCATGAAACATACGGAATGAACGGGGGGCAAAGCAATGTGTCGACGTCCACGGATAGATCGGACGAGGCGAAATGCCGCGACGCATCCCGCACGGTCATCGCCGGCAATGCCCGGCATCCTCGGGCTCTTGATCACGCTCGGCGCGCTCATCGGCGCGTTTTCACAACCGCTCGGAGGCGGTGCCGCGTCAGCGTTACAGGTGCCGCTTGCCACCGTCAATGGGGTGGAAAACGATACGCGCTTCGGGTGGAACCTCTCCTCTGCGGGCGACCTCGACGCCGACGGATACGACGACATCGTCGTCGGCGCGCCCGGTACATATAATGGTCGTGGTGCGGCCCATATCTATTTTGGTGGCCCATGGCTCCGTCCAAACGACGGTCGAACGCTCGACCTCAACGCGTCATCGGCGAATGTGACATTGGTGGGACCGCTCGGCGGTGCACAGTTCGGCTGGGATGTCGCCGCCGCGGGCGACCTGAACGCGGACGGGTACGACGATATCGTCATCGGCGCGCCGGGCGTCGACGCCGCATATGCGTATTTCGGCCGCCCGGGCAATCATACCGCATGGTCCACGCCCGCCTCGACCGCGAACCCGAACGTCACCGTCAACGCCGATGGCTGGACCTTCTCCCAGTGGAACACGAGCGGCGGCGCGACGGCGTCAGGGACGCATCGTACCACTGGCGGGAACCAGAGCGGCTATATCGATATCATCGTCGAGAACGCTGAGGAGACGCCGAGCGATTCCGGCGGATACTGGCTCCAAACCTTCACCCCCAACGGAACGGACCGCGACGGCGCGGTCACGCTTGCGTTCGATTGGAAGGTCGTTGAGCTCACCCTCGACGGCGGCAGCGCACAGCTCTGCCTCTTCGTCGATGAGGACACCGCCGCGCCCGCCCTCGACGACGCAATATGGTCGGAAACACTGACCGGAACGAGCGGCTGGGGACATAAGGAACTCGCGCTCGATGCGGAAACGATCGCGAACGCCACCGAACACGCGCTCAAGATCGCGGTATGGGGCGAGGGGCATTTCGAATCGAACATTACGGTCGGCTACGACAATGTCGAACTGCGCTGGAGCCAGTGTGCACCCAACTGGACATTGAACGGCGAGAGCGCGTCGCGATTCGGCGCGGCGCTCGCGGGCGGCGGCGATATCGACGCGGACGGGTACGACGATATCGTCATCGGCGCGCCGGCGGCGACCAATGAGAGCGACGCCGCCGTGGGCGCGGTGTCACTCTGCTACGGCCCCGACGGAGTATCCACACGATTGAACGGCACGGCGGATGGTGGCGCGTTCGGCGCGGCGGTGGAGCTCGTTTGCGACCTCGATCTCGACGGCTATGCCGACCTCCTCGTCGGTGCACCGGACACTGATCGTGTCTATGCCTATTTCGGCGGTCCGACGATCGGCCCCGACGCAGACATTATCATCGACGGCGCCGCAGGTGACGCGTTCGGATGGGCGCTCGCCGACCTCGGTTGCTTCAGCCACCATCCCGAACGCTCCACACACCTCACCCCCACCGCATTCGATTATAGCCAGTCGGGCGCGTTGACAACGGAAAATTGCGCCCTCTCCGACGATATCAGCCGCGCGGGCGGGAATGAGAGCAACTATTTCACCGTCAATAGTTTCGGCGACCAGTATGTGGAGTTCTCGTTTGCCGATCCCGTTTTGCCGGTACTACCGCATGATGCAACCGTCACCATCGAATATTCGGAGCAGAACCAAACGGATTACAAGAACGGCTATGTCGAATGCTACGACGCCAATGGGGGGGGTTGGATCGAGATCGGCGCGGTGCCGCAGACGGCGGATGACGAGGAATGTACGGTGAGCTACCCGCTCGACCCCTTAAGCTATGACACCGCCGCGGAGGTCGAGGAGATGCGGATACGGTTCGGATACTCCTTTCCGGGCGCTGCGGGGGACCTCTACATCGATCTTGTCGAGCTGCGGTTCGAAAGTTGCAGTTGCTATTCGGACATCGCCATCGGCGCGCCGGCGAACGCGAGCGCACGCGGTGCGGTCCATATCCTCGACGGAAGCTACCTCGCCACCGTCGCCGCCGGAGATGGCGTCCTCGACCTCGATCCAAACACGGGCGGCACCTCCGCGAACATCACCATCGTCGGGAACGATACGGGCGACCGGTTCGGACACAGTCTCGACGCCATCGAGAACTGGAACGGCGACCCATACTCGGACCTCGTGGTCGGTGCGCCCTTTACCGCCACCGACGATCGCGGCGGGTGCTACATCTACCGTGGCGGATCAGATGCACCACCACAGTTGACCGCCGCGGACGCATATCGAGCTGGGGTCGGCGACCAACCGTCCGCACATGCGGGCTGGAGCGTCGCATCCGCGGGCGACATCGACGGTCATTCGTACGACGAAATCCTCGTCGGCGCGCCTTACTACCAGCACGACGCCAACACCACCGGCCGCGCCACCGTCTATCGCGCCTACGCCATCGAGGTCCACCCGCCAAACGGGTTCGACTCCTCCACGGTGACGGTGGACGGCGCCCTCGACGAGCCGTACTGGGCCGACGCCGTCACCCATCGCACCCGCACCTACGACGGCCACGAGCTCCTCGTCCATGCGCTCCACGACGAGCTCTATACCTATTTCGGCGTGAAGCTGCTCGACGACTCCGACGCGAACCTCGACGATTTTTGCGAACTCGCGTTCGATGTCGACCACGATGAGAACGCGACGCCAACGCCGGGGCGCGACCTCAAGATCAAGGCGGCAAACACCAAGACGGGTGACGATGTGTACGAGCTATTCTATTGGGTCGAGGGCGAAGGCTGGGTGCTCAACGCATCGGAAAATGATAGCCCGAACCCGTGGCCCGCCGGACTCGCTGCGGACGCAGAACTGAGTGACGGAGGCACCAACGCCAGCTACGAGTTCCGATTGCCGAACGATTATATCTGGGGCGAAACTCACCCGCCGGATCGCGCAGTTGTGGGCATCTCCGTCCATGCATACGATCAAGGGGCGCAGATGAGCCATATCTGGTGGCCGGATGCGCACCAAAGTGGTGAGAATGCAGACCCCGATCATTGCGACGACACGCGCACCTATGGCGACCTCGTCTTCTCCGGCACGCCCTGGCGGGTTAAGACACTCTATCTCCACGACGACGGGCCGTACGCATCGTCGTTGGATGTCTACGACGCGCTCAATACCACCCCACCGACGGCGACGGCGCTGGGTGACTTCGATGACGATGGTGAGAACGGATTGACGCTCGTTGGGGACTGGAGCACCTATACTCACGACTCGACCGCCAGCTACCAGTATTGGAACATCACCCCCGACCATACCGATGCGTTCACCATCCGCGCCGTGAATGTCACCCTCTGGTTGAATGTCAGTGGGAACGACCCGGATATCACGCTCGTCGTCGAACTGCTCGATAACCATCACAAGAGCGCGGTGGAACCAGACGCGTTCGTGATCGCACGCACGACGCTCACGAGAGAGAACTGGCCCACCAGCTGGCAAAAGATTACCGTCACCATCCCGCTCCTGAACGGTGAATATACTGTTCCCGCTGGGAACCATACGAACCTTCTCCTCTACCGTCTCGATAATAGAGCGAAATTCCTGTATGTTGCTTACAACACCACCAGCTATCCGTCACATCTCAATATCACCACCGACACCTATGTCAATGTCTCCGCCATCCAGTTCGCGGATGCTGCTGGCAACCCACGGCCCGACGCGCGGTTCGATTACGGCGAATGGGTCAATATCAGCGCGGAGGTCACCGACCCGCTGGGCAGCTACGATATCCGCTACCCCGGCATGGGAGCAAAAAGCGGCGCGAATATCACGCTTTGCTACCTCAACGGCACACCCGTCGCCGGCTGGGTGGATGTTCCGATGGCCCACGTTGCGACCGACCCCGCCACGCCGTCGGGCTGGAAACGGTTCAACTCGAGTATCGACCCCGCGCTCCTCACCGAGCTGGGCACATATACCGTGGAGGTCACCGGCTGGGAATCCAACGGCGTATCGAGGATGCAGATCGCACATTTCACCATCCACGACACCGATCCTCCGACCATCGCCACGGTGGACGCCACTCCCGACCCGCTGGAGCTCGGCGACTCGATCAATATCAGCGCCGACATCGCGGAAAATTACGCCGTCGACAGCGCATGGGTCGATATCGATGGCACCGCGAACCGTTCCATGGCGTACAATGGCACCCTCGACCGCTACTATCTCCATTTCGAAGCGCCTGCAACGGGCGAGTACAGCTATACGATCGCCGCGGTGGATGCTGTAGGGAACTGGAACCGCTCCGCATCGTACACATTCGCGGTGAACGATACGACACCGCCGGCCATTATCGATGCGGTGGCGACACCGTCCACCGCAGAGGCGGGGTACACGGCGAATATCAGTGCGACCGTTGACGATATCGGCGGCGTCATGGGAGCCTATCTCGAACTCGAAACGCCAGAGGGCGCAACGACGAACCGCTCGATGGACCGAACGGGCGCCGGTGGAGATGGATGGTACCACAATACGAGCTATATCACGCCCGGGCGCTACAATTATACTATCGTCGCGGTGGACGAGGCAGGGAACTGGAACGCATCGAGCGAGGTGAACTTCA
>CAZSUE010000417.1:0-4954 GCA_964609045.1 uncultured archaeon
TAGCGACGCGAGGATCGGCATCTCCGCTCCATCCCGATCTAATCTAACAATCCGTTCCTCACGACCGCTTACCAGCTCGAACATACCACAGGATACCGATCACCGCACAGCTCGCGAGGACGATGAGGAAGACGACAACGCTGGTCACATCCTCTTTGGGCGGGGCGACACCCTCGAAGAGTTCCCAATCCGGCTGGGTGAGGAACATGTCGCGATACCCTTCCCATATCGTCCGGAATTCGTCGCTTTCTTCCTCGGTCGGCGAGGCTGGCTCCTCGAACTTCATGAGCCGTACCAGTTCCATATAATGATCATGATCGCCGAGCATCTCCTCCTTGACCTTGACTTCGAACGATTCATTGGTGGAGAGCCGGACGACATCGATGCTCCAATGCTCGACACCCATGTAGCGCATGTGGTTCTTCTTCAGATATGGTGCGGCGAGGTTCGACACCTTCGTCCCGTTCGGAAGGATCAGTTCGAGTTCGCCAGGCTCGGTCACATCGGGGACCGTGGTTGCGTAGGGAGGCGCACCGGTCAAATTTCCAGTAAGATATTTTTTGACGGTGTTTGCAGAAACGCGTTCTCGAATTGTCATGTCAGTCCTCCATTCCATTTGCATTGAGATATGCCATGCCTTTGTCCGTTACCACATACATATTGGATCGGGATGCGGTGTGCGCCCCGCAGTTCATGGGGCAGATGGTACATCCGCCTCCGCTGGTACACGCGAGCTTTTCGACATAACCGCGGTGGACCATCGACTCGACTATGGCGCGGACGGTGGCCACCCGCAGCCCGAGATCGGCGCTGATCGCGTTCAATCCCTTCCCACGCTCGATCTGCGAGAGAAGCCGCACCGTATGGCTCATGACGACCCCCCGCTACCGGCCGACGGCGATCGTGTGTCGTCCCCGCCGGGACCGAACCGCGGCTCCGTCGCGAATTCCAGCTCGTCCTCGCGTCGGCGCTGCAGGCGAATATAGTAGACGATCACGAGCGAGAACGGGAGGAATATCACCGCGGGGATATACGGTGCCGAATAGCTCGCGAGGAACCCGTCGAGCGTGTTGAACCAACCGCCCTCTTCGCCGCCGGGGATCGAGCCCAGTATCATCCCAAAGATCTGCATCCCCCCGACGATCCAGATCATCACGCTCGCCATCACCGCTTTCGCCTGATGGTGGATCTCGGCGAAACGGGTGACGCTCGAGAGATAGAAGCCGCCGGCTAAAAAGAGGATCAACCCCCGCCAGAGGAGGAACTCGCCGGAGAGCTCGACGACGCCCCATTGAGCCGACCGTCCGGTGACGCCGAGTAATATCTCCGCGCTCCCGATCCCGAGCACGAGGAGCCCGAATACCGCAAAGTAAACGCTTCCAAGCCGATACTTCGTATTTCCATTCGTATCCGTCATCGTCTCTTTCTCCATCTTTGTAGTCGCAGTCGGATTCGTATCCAGATCCGTACTTACCGTACCTCGTTCCATCTTATGCCACCCCCATGAGGAGCCATATGAGCCTGATCAGCCCGCCCCAAACGAACACCACCGCGGTCAGTGCGACGAGGCTGCCGAAGAAATACTGCGAGACACCTTTCCAGCCGCCTTCCTTCCCCTCTTTGATCAGCATCGCAAACGTCGCGATGCACGGGAAATAGAGGCTCACGAGCACGACTGAGGTGATCAGTTGGTACGAGCTCATCTCGATCGCCGATAATTGCGCTACCGCGAGGTCCTTGCGCAGGAACGCAGCGACGAGCGGGCCGACCGTCTCCTTTGGCACACCGAACACGCCGACGAGGAGCGGTTCGAAGACGCCCGCGAGCCAGTCGAGGAAACCCGTGAGGTACATGACATTGACGACGACCACACCTAGTAGCACGAACGGGATGGCGGTGGTAAAGAAGCCCCAGACCCGGATGCGCATCTTCTGGCCCACATTTCGCGCCGACGGTTTCTGGTACGGCGGCACATCGAGGAGTATTTCGGGCGAGCTGCCCGGAATGATCTTGTGGAAGATGAAGCTGAAGACGAAGAATCCGAGGAGGAGGTAGAGCATGATAAACCCGACATAGCCGGGGATCACTTCGAGCATGATGCCGATCTGGGCGCCACAGGGGATGAATATCGCGAGGAGCACCGCCATCATGAACCGTTGCTTGCGCGTCTCGAGATTGCGCGTCGCTGAAACCGCGGGAACATTGCACCCGAGCGAGAGGATCATGGGGACCACGGCAAAGCCGTGCAGCCCGACCTTGTGGAGAAGTGTATCGATGAGCACGGCGAGCCGTGGGAGATAGCCGCTGTCCTCCATGATGATGAGGAAGAGATAGAACGCGATGATCGCGGGGAGCACCACGCCGATGGCAACGAAGAGACCGCTGGTCAGCATCCCGAACGCCTCGAACGAGTTGCCCGCAACGGGATCGCCCACGAGGATGTAATAGGTCCAGCCACCTTTCCCCGGAAAGACATCTTGCAGCCAGGGGAGCCAATGCGCATCGAAAAGCTTCACGAAGAAGCCGTCGGTGAAGAATCCCGCAAAGGTACCGAAGAACGACCAGAACCCATAGAGCACTGCGATGGCGATGGGAACTCCGGTGAGCGGCTTGACCGTGATCTCTGCCACCGCGTCTTTCAGCCGATGACGATAGGTGCCGTAGCTCACCGTCTGGTCAGCGATCGTGTCGATGAGCGTCCAGCGTTCGTCGACGGTGAGCGTCATCATGCACCACCACCGCCAGAGATCGCATTCCTCGCAGACCCCGCACGTTGGACGATCGTTTCGACCGCCACCGGTGCGGCATGTTTGATCGCATGGGCCAACTCCTTGATCCCCGTCCCACTCACTGCGATGGTGGGGACCACCGGCACGCCGAGGATCGCCTCCAGCCGGTCAGTGTCGATCCAGATATTCTTGTCCTCGGCATTGTCCCACATATTGAGCGCCACCACCACGGGATGCCCCTCTTCGATGATCTCGAGGGTGAGATAGAGCCCGCGTTCGACCTTGACCGCATCGAGGACCGTAACCACCACGCTGTCGCGGTTCTCATGGAGCATCTTGACCGCCACCTCTTCCGCACGGTCTTTCGGTTCGAGAGAGAAGGTACCGGGGACATCGAGGATCTCGATATCATCGCCGTCCAATCGGAGATACCCTCTCGTAAAATCCACAGTGGTGCCCGGGTAGTTCGATTCAGCGACCCGCGCGCCGGTGAGACGGTTGAACACCACGCTCTTGCCCACATTCGGATGGCCCATGAGAAGGATCTTCATTCGTCCACCTCCGCCTCAACCTCGATGGTGATCAAATCGGCGATCCCCAACCCAAGAGAGATCGAGGCGAACTGGACCGAGACGACCACCGGTCCTTTGATCGGTTGTTTCGTCGTCATCGTCAGCCGCTTCCCCTCTCTGATGCCCATTCCCGCCACCGTATTGCGGAGTTCCGCCTCGATACGCTTCACAGTGCCTTTTTCGCCGTATTCCATTTCCGAGAGCTTCCTTTCGACCACGTTAGATCCTCCGCACACGTATCTTACTGGCGATACCCCTCCCGAGACTGAGCGTATTCCGGTTCACCTCCACGGTGATCGGGCCCATACGGGAAATGAGCCGTACGAAGTCTCCTTCAGCGACGCCCATGAGCGCCAGCTTCTGGTGTAACCTCCGCCCGCCTTCGATCGCCACGATCCTTGCCATTTCGTTAGGGCCTAATTGCGATAACATCATGATTTCTCCTTCTCGATAGCTTTGCGTTCGTCTTTTCATCTTATTTGGGGATCGCATCGCTCCATTCAAGTGGCGCGCTATGCGGCCCACCGGACTGGTTTCGACTAGCCGCAACGTCGGCCGAATATATAACTGTTGCGGGGCGCCGGAGAGATTACGGGCGGCCGGAGGGTCAGGCGATGGGGCGGGCGCCGATCCGTTCGAGATGTCGTACTTTCTGCAGATGCTACCCATTCTATTGCCGCTGTGCGGGGCATCACCGTATGGCGGCCCACCCATGGCCGTGGTGGGCGGCGGAGTCCGCTACGCCGCTTCCGCCGCCATAATACGCTCCTAGAAGCGTATGGGTCGGCTCATTGGCGTCACTTCTCGCGCCCCCTCATGTCTCCTATCGCATGTAAAACTACAAATAGAGCGTTATCTTATGATCACCGGCACCATGGGTCAGGGTTGAAATTCATGGATATTCTATTTGTAATGCCGCCGTTTCCGCAAAACGGTATGAGTCTCGCAATGCGCTCTCCACCCATGGGGCTCCTCTCGGTGGCGGGTGCGGTGGATGTGGATCAACATCATATGAAATTGCTGGATCTGAATGTCGATAAAAAGTCCGATAATGAATTGGCGACGATCTTTTCCAAATTCGATGTCGTCGCGCTCTCGATGATGACCAATGTCTACGTGCCCGCGATGAGGATCCTCGGCATTGCGAAAGCGGCTGGCGCCACCACCATCGTCGGCGGGTTCCATCCCTCGCTCTGCCCCGAAATGGTCGAGAACGACGAGGTGGATATCGCCGTACGCGGCGAAGGCGAGGTTGCATTCGCAGAACTGCTCGAGAACCAGCTCGATCCCACCGGCATCCTCGGCGTGACCTATCTCAAGAACGGGGAGGTACATCACAACGAGGACCGGCCCTTGACGAAGGACCTCGACACGCTCCCGTTCCCCGCCATGGAGCTCATCGACCCGGACGATTATTATTATCTCTACCTCCCCGCCACCGTGATCGAAGGCTCGCGCGGGTGCCCGTTCGCCTGTGATTTCTGCTGCGTCTCATCGGTCTATCATCGGAAGTATCGCGAGAAATCGCCCGAACGCGTGCTCGAAGAACTCAAGCGCGTGCAACCCAATGTTAAGGTGCTCTTCTTCGTCGACGACAATTTCACCATGAACATGAAACGGGTGGATCGCATCTGCGACATGATGCGCGAGGAG
>CAZSUE010000418.1:0-4932 GCA_964609045.1 uncultured archaeon
CGCTTCCAACGCCCTGCGAGGTCTCAGCTCGCCATCGTATCGGCCGGCGGGATGTGAGAGCGGGCATGGCACAGAGCGGGCCATGACAGCGCTCATCGACGCTCGGTGCTCGCGAAACCTTTTTTACCTCATCGTTCATATGGATGTCTGTTGATACCATGGTGGATAACCCCAATCTGAAGATTTACACTGCAGCTCTCGAACAGGCGTGGGAAGATGGGTTGATCACCTCCGATGAACATGCGATCATGGAAAAGCTGAGAAAGGCATTGGATATCACGCCCAAAGAGCATATGGAAGCCGAGGCACAGATCTATCTCGAACTGGCACGGAAGGATTTTCAAGAGGAGAATCACGAAGAGGCGATCGACTGGTACGAGAAATCGATCGAGGAGAACCCAAAGAGCGAGATGGCATGGTTCAATAAGGGGATCCACCTTCTTGGGCTCGATCGGCTCGAGGAGGCGCTCGAGGTCTTCAACCGTGTCAAAGAGCTTAACTCGGATAATATTCATGCGCTTGGCTTGCGCGGTGTTGCACTGGATTCCATGGGCCGATACGAGGATGCGGTGGAGGCGTTCACAGAGGCACTCGATCGTAGATCCAACGACGCGCTCCTCTGGTCCAACCTCGGATATACGACCTTCAAGATGGGGAAGTTCGAGGAGGCGCTGGAATACTTCGATAAAGCGCTCGATATCGACCCGAAGTTACGCAGTGCGAAACGTGAGCGTGAGGACTGTCGTCGGATGCTCAAGAAGCATCGCCGACGCAGCGAGGATTAGGCAGCCCGCGCCACGGTGTTTTCGAAGATGGGTCCGTTTGCGGGCGCATGTTTCCCACCCTTTCGACGGCGGCGGTGAGCGTTCCATATTCAGTTCGTATCATGGCCAGTTGTACCACGATTCTTACCCGGTTTGTCGTAGATATCGCACCGCTCATTTTGCAGGATGGGCGATCTAGGATATCGGGCCGAAGAGGGGGAAGAGCACGACAGAGACGGAGCGCCAGCGGCGACGGGGGACGCGTTCGGAATGTTCGCGCCGGATGCCGCGTTATATCGGGGCGTATAAGGACGAGGCTGCATTGGCAGCATTTCTAAAGCGTTTTCGAACCAAAAAGCCCGCAACGCCGACGGCGCACTTGGTCGCGGCGGAGGTGGGCACCAGTGTCGAAGGGCGTCCTATCGAGGCGTACCGGTTGACAGGCGACGATACCGAGCTCACGGTGGGGGCGCGCTCACCGCTGGCCACGAGGCGACCCTCGGTCCTCTACACGGCGGGATGTCATGGCATGGAGTTCATCGGCGTCGAAATGGTCCTCGCGCTGATGGAATGGTTCTTCGACCCCGCCAACGAAGCGCGGGTCGCATCACTGATCGAGGGATGCGATATCTTTTTCCTCCCGCTTTTGAACCCAGACGGATATATAAAGAATGTCTATCACCAGCAACGCTTTGCGCTCAGCGCGGTGCGTGCCAACGCCAACGGCGTCGATCTGAACCGTAACTTTCCGGTGAAATGGGGCGAGCGCGTGGGCGGGTTCCACATCTTCGCGGGCTCTGCGACGCGGTTCTCCATGCATTATCGCGGGCCCGAACCGCTCTCCGAGCCGGAAAGTCGCGCACTCGTCGACCTCGTCAGGCGAATCCAGGGTGTGGCGCAGGGAGAGACGGTCCGACCGGGCGACGCGCCCCTCCGTGGCTCGCTATCGTTCCATAGCGCGTCGGGGATCATCGGGCATCCATATTGCCACACCGGCGAGCGGGCGCCGGATTTTGACCGGCTCCGCGCCCTCGCGCTCGAGATGCAGCGTCGTCAGCCGCATGAGAAGTATCGTGTCATGCAAGAGTACGAGTATTACCCGACCATGGGCGATATCAACGACTGGCTCTATTGCGAGATGGGTGTGCTCCCGTTCCTCGTCGAACTCAGCCATGTTCGGCCGGGTCGCGATTTGCGATCATGGTTCAATCCATTTTGTTGGTTCAACCCCGCCGATATCGAGCGATGCGTGGAAAATTTTCTCGAACCGGCGCTCACGCTTGCACAATGGTGTAGCCAGGGGAAGTTGTGATCTATGCCCCTTATGGCGCGTGTTTTCGGCCCACCGATGCACGAACAGACCATGGCCCCGGACCCTCATCGCGCAAGATTCATTAATGTGTAAACCGTTGTGCGCACCGCCTTTTCCCAGCTATGCCAGCATATGTGCGGTTCTGCGCGGCAACCGCGTTCGCGGCCGTAATCCTTCTCTTCATATTAAGAGCGCGATGGTGACGCGGTCCGATCAGCTTAGCGGAGGTATACCCCGTTCTCGGACCGTACGACAATTGATCGTCAAGGCAGTGAGGGCGCAGTGTCGAACAAAAAAGAACATTCTACGCGCACCGACGAGTCAACCGAAAACGGTGCCAGCATCGAAGATGCGACCACAACGGGCTCGTCGCGGGCCGATGAGGCACCACCCAGCACGCGCAAGAGCGATTCGGCGCTCCAGCGCCTTTTTACACAAAGTCTCAGCTACGGTGCCCGCTCCGTATGTAATGATATGGAGCAGGATGGGACGGATGGCGGCGACGCTATCGACGATGAGCCCGTAAACGGTCAGGGCCGTGATGGTGCGGTCGGGGGCGAAACGGGAGCAAAAAAGCGCAAGGAGGCAGTGGTCGAGACCGCGACCGAGGTTGAAACGGAAACCGAATCTGAGACCGAAACTGAGATTGTGGTTACGGGCAAAGGCGGAGGACGCACGGACGATTTACCGAACAAAGACGCTGTGAAGAGAGCGCGCCGCGCACCGGCCGAGCGCGAAGCGGATGGCGATCGTCACGATGAGAATGGCGAAAAAAGCAGTTCGATGCCAGAGATCGCGGATGTGGAATACGAGGTCTTTTATCGCATCGATTTTACCACCGTCGATCCATCGGAAGCGACCGTCCTCCTCACCGGCGCACTGAGCAACCTCGGCATACCGCGGGTTGTCGAAACGGTACAACCGCTGGACCTCAGCGTGAAGGAGACGACCTTCCTCGAGCTGATCAACGATCGGACGAAAACGCTGGAACAGCGGCTTGGAACGCTTGTGGACGACGCAAGCGTCTACCTCCTCCTCGGGAACGCCGCGCTCCTCTTTGGCGATTACCACGAAGCGCTGGAGCAGATCGAGAAAGCGCTGGAGGTCGACGATAAACACGGCGCCGCATGGTATACGCGAGGGCTGATCCTCGATGCGAGCGGGCGCTATCCGGAAGCGATCCGCGCCTTCACGCGCGCCACCCAGTACGACCCCGGTCTCGAGCCAGCATGGTTCCATAAAGGGGTCTGTCTCGACGACCTCGGACGGTTCAAGGAATCGATCCGGTGCTACGATAAGATCCTCGACCAGAACGTGCGTGCGGTGGAGGCGTATCGCAAGAAAGGGAATGCGCTCTATACATTGGGCAAATATAAGGAATCACAAGCGTGCTACGATACGGCGGAACGGTTCAGCGCCGAAGTATCGGACGAAGAGGAGACGACGCTGGAGCCGGTTCTCGATCAGCTCGATTCCGCCGTGCTCAAGAAACGGTATAAACACGCCATGGAAACGAAGGATGCACTGGACGCGTTGGTGGAGACGGCGAAGCGTGCCGGGGTGAATACCGCAAAATTCGATCCAGATATTACCGCGGCGGTGACCGCGATCAATAAGTGCGACTTCGACGACGCGCAGCGCCATATGCGCACCGCCCGTTCAGATATCGAGGTGGAGGCCGAAGAACGGGTCAAGGAGGCGATCATCGCCTCGCAAGAGACGGTATCGGAGCTCACGAGCTATCTTCCGGTGGACCATGCGCAGAAGCTCCTCCGCAGCGCGATGACCGCACTCGATGCGAAGGATTACGAACGCGCGCTCCACTATGCACAGGAAGCGTCGGAGGAGGGCGAAGCCGCGCGCGAGCGGCACGACCACGCCAAGAAAATGTTGCAGGCGAGCTGGTCGAAGCTGGTGGACGCGAAGAAAGCGGGTATCGATGTGACCGTGGCGGAGATCCTCCTCAATCAAGCTCGCGCGGCGATGAAGAGCCACGAGTACGAAAAAGCGATCGAGTACGCGGAGAAGGCGGAGGAGAGCGCGCGCTCACCGCGTGAGCGACAGGCGCAGAAGGTGGCGAAACGGCTCAAGGCGCTGGAGAAGGAGGTCGCCGAGCTCGATGCGGAAGGTGCGGATCTCATCCGTGTGAAACGGTACCTCGACGAGGCCACGAGCCAGCTCGAAGGTGAGATCTATCACCACGCGGAGGACTATCTCAAGAAAGCGGAAACGGCGTTGGGCGATGCGCGTCAGCGACTCCTCATCAAGCAGGCGACGGTGGCGATCGCCGATGCGCAGGCGCTGCTGCAGGAGGTGGAGGAAAAGGGCGGCGACGTGGTCCAAGGGACGAAGTTACTGGCAAAGGCGGAGACCGCGTTCGAAGACGAGAAGTTCATTAAGGCACGCAATTTCGCGCAAAACTCGATCCGCGCTTCCGAGCGCGCGCGCGTCGACCAGGAACGGGAAGAGACCTCCGCGCAGATCATGAATGTGGAATCGATCGTCCGTGATGTAAAACGGTTCGGTGCCACGGTGGAAGATGCATCCGCGCTGGTTGAGAAGGCGTATTGCGCCTACGATGTGGGCGATTTCGATACCGCGCAGGAACGCGCCGCTGAGGCAAAAAAGCTCGCCGTCGAGCTGCGAAAGAAAGCGTTCCTCTCGCAGGCGCCGATCATATTCTCGCAGCTCGAACGCTCCGTTGCGAACCTCGAGAGCGTGGACGCGAACCTCGGCGCGATCGAACGACGGTTCGAAGAGGCGAAGATGGCGTTCGATGGGGGCGATTACGAGCGTGCGGTGAAGTTGACGGTGAATGTGAACCGCGCGGTCAATAAACTTCGAAAAAAGCATTTC
>CAZSUE010000419.1:0-4931 GCA_964609045.1 uncultured archaeon
GATACTTCGAAGAAGTTCGGGGAGCGTGCCGTTTTGCGCAGCAAAACGTGGCCGATCTGCGAACAGTGCAAAATTTCGAACCCCTTCGAAAAGTTTGACAAACCGTTGGGGTTCGAAATTGTTACACTATCCAACCGGCGGAACAATAGATCCAGTATGCCCTCGTCGACGAGCGCGTCGCTGAAACCCGCATGAGTGAGATCGATGATCGTCGTGACGATCTCCAATTCCAATCCTTTTTCGCGGAGTAGTTCCATCGCCACATCCACCATCCGCCATCCGCCGGTCGAGCACCGTTCCATCCTCATTTTCCAGATAGAGCCAGCCCAGCACCCTGACGGCGCTCTGTCGCACCTTCGCATCGTCGGCGTCCAGTATGGACTGGAGCCGCTCGACGACCTCGCGCTTTTCTGAAGCGATGGCGAGCGATACTGAACATGCAAGCACAAGGATGCGCACATCGTCGTCCTCATCGCCAAATAACCTAATGATCCGCTCCATGGCCGCTTCATCCAACGCCTCTTTTTTGTAGCCAATATCCAAGATTTTGCGCAGTGCTTTTATAGCGTTGTATCTCACCTCGAGCGCGGAATCATCGAGGACCTCGAGAAGCGCGGGGAGTACGCCGGCGTCCACCAATGCGCGAGCGTTCCTGGCTCTCGCATTGCGGTCGTGCCCGGCGGTGGTGGTGGAGGCGACCTCCACCTCCACTAACGATGTGACCGTTCGCGCCGCCAGTGCTCGAAGGGCAGCATCAGCGCTGAGGAGCCTGCGCACCAGCGCGTTAACGATCGCCGCGGAGGAGAGTGCGGAGAACGAGTTCGGTAGCCTCGCAACGGCGCGTAACGCAGTGACGACCGTTTCATCGTCGTCGCTGGCCAATTGGTCGGCGAGGATGTCGAAGAGCGCCGAACCACTGATCGCGTCTTCGAGTTCCTCCGCCCGCAGCGCAAGAAGTTCGATTACGCATTCTTGTGTAAGTGCGTCCCCCTCATGCACCAACTCCACCGCAGCGTCAACCTCGTTTTTCGACACCGCAATATCGTCCACATACTTTTCAAGAAGAGCTTCCTGCTGCGATGTGGAGCGGCCTCTGCGCTCCCTGGTACGAGGATCGTGTCTCTCTTTCTCGTCGCACGTTTCGACTGCCGCACGGATCTTCGACCGTATATCAAATTGATAATCTCTCGTGTCGTCGTTCGAATGCCACTTTTCATTTGCCATGCGATCCTCTCCTGTATCCTTCTGTAATGATGACGCTGCTCCAGGTGCGGTACGGACGGAATCAGACTATTGCGTAGTATGAACCGGTTGAAGTTATTTCTTCGATCGGACCAGTTTGCGCGTTCGACCTGCTCCGGTATGATGTCCCGATCGATCTGCCGGGGCGTCGTTGGGTCATGTTGCGGGAACTCGTCGAGTCTGGTCTGGTCTGGTCTGGTCTGGTCTGGTCGGGGCGGATATCGTCCGGCCGTCCCCCGATGCGAGCTATCGGCGCCCGTCACAACGCGGTATTGGTCTAAAAGCAAAACTATAGTGAATATCGCGGCACAATTAGCATGCCGTTCATCAGCGAACGGATGCGATCTACGGTTGAGGATTAGAACGAGAGCCATTCCTCGTCGTCCTTCTCCGTGCTCGTCTCAGGCTCGAGTGCGAGCCATGGGCTCTCTGTTTGCTGCGCCCGCCGTTGTGGAGTGGTACCGCCAGCGCGGATGACACGTGGTTTGGAGCGCGATCGGTCTCGGCGCGTTGAATCGTCGGGCGGCGGTGGCGGTGGGGGTGGCGGTGATGATGGAGGCGGGCGTGACGATGAGGTAGTTGGCGGACGCGATCGTGTGGCAGCGGGGGACGGCGCGGAGGCATTCTGCGATTTCGTCGGCCGCTGTCGCGTTGCTGGTGCGGCGCCTTTCTTCCGCATCTTCTGCGCGCGCTTTTTAGCCTTGCGCTGTTGTTTGCGCTTCTCTTTTTCCGCGCGCTCCTCGATCCGGTCCAGCCGATAGATCTTGAGATAGATCACGATCATCATGACGACGGCGAACCCGACGGCGATCATCATATTGCTCACGCCGTATTCGAACGGGTTCCGCACGAGCTGCGAGGGGTCCTCGGTGTTGAAGTTCGAAAGGAGCACGAAATAGTTGAATATGCCGTGCATCGCCATGGCGGCGAGGATGAAGAGCGGGAACGCCCAGATCTTTTTCCGCGCACCGTGGATACGGGCGATACCGCGCGATATGCCGTACCCGGTCAACGATGTGGCCGCGGCGTGGAGGAGCACCACCGAGAAGGAACGGAGGAGCACGGTATTGGCGAAGACGCCGAGCTCGAAATTGCTGACCTGGAAGACACCGTAGAGGAGCGTATCGCTCGCAGCGAACCCGAGCCCGATGGCCGCGCCGTAGACGAGCCCGTCCTCCCCCTCGTCCATATCGCGTCCGATGAGCGTGAGCCCGATCGGTTTCACCGTCTCGGCGGCGAACGGGATGACGAAACAGTAGAGAATGATCGAATACCGGAGCGGATCGGACCTAAGCGCCGCCATCTCGGTGATGAACCAACCCTTGACGATGAGGATGACGATGATGCTCATCGTGGCGCCCCAGAGGAAGGTCATCCACACGCTGGACCAGGGCTCGCGCTCGTATTTTTCCGTGTTCCGGATCGCGATCGTATAGATGATCGAGGGGATGAAACTGATCGCGAAGGTGAAAATGAGTATGAGAAAAAAATCGTCGCCCATCGCCATAGTTACCACCCCTTTTATCGATAGATCGCTATTTAACCTTTCGCAGACGCCGGGCTGCAGCCCAGTGTGGGTATCGCGCGCACGGCTGAAAAAGAGTTCATGCTAGAGGTCACATGCTAGAGGTCAACGGGGTAGATACAGGCTGCTCCTTGTCCTCCTCACTTTGGCTCGAGTGCTCATTGGTCGTCCCTCACGCTTTGGGTTCTTCGCTCTTGGACCGTTCCAGTACTTCGCGTTCCCATTCGATGATCTTCGTGATCACCTTATCGGCCACATCATGCGCAGAACATTTCTCCGGCCAGATGTACTCGTCCATCAATTCTTCATTCAATAATTTCTCGTACAGCTGAGTCGTATGGATCCGTACGATGAGATGGCACTCTGGGTTCAGCTCCCGCACCTTCCGCGCAGCGACATAGAGCTCATGCTCGTTGTCGATGGCGAGGAGGACGAGATTTGCAGATCGAACCTTAGCACGCTCGAGCACATCCGAGGAGGCGATATTTCCAAAGATGGTAACGAACGGTCGATCCTCCATCGCCTGTAATTTCGTCGCATCTTTGTCGATCACGACGATCGGCACCTCCATGCCGGTGAGAATGTGGGTGATCTTCGCCGATATCCGACCGTAGCCGGCGATGACCGTGTGGTCGCGAAATGTGACCGCGTCCTCGTCCTTACGCGTGAAGAACCGTAACATGAACGGCGTCCCGAGCGTGGAAAAGAGCGCCATGATCACCACGGATACGAGGATGGTCTGATCGAAGAGACCGGTCTCGAACCCGATGGCGGTGGCCGCGATGGTGGCAGAAAGCTGCGGCCAAAGCACCATCCCCAGCGTGATGCCGTCGCGTCGTGAAAGGCGGCGCAGCTTTGCATAGAGGAGCCCGCCGATGAGCTTGGAGCCGATCAAAGTGCCGATGAGGAGGATGGGGAAGACGATATTCGAAACACCCCTGGCGAGGATCCCGACCTCCAGTTGCATGCCGAGCACGATGAAGAAAACGGGGACGAGGAAGCCGTGGCCGATACCGTGGATCTTTTCGAACGATTGCTTTGAAGGAATGAACTCGCCGAGGACCATCCCCGCGAGGAACGCCGCGACGATGCCGTGCAGCCCGATGAGCGACCCGAGCGCCACCACCCCGATCATGACGGCGATGATGAACTTGAGATCGCCTTCCACCGGTTTATGGCTGGTACGGTTGAAATAGCGCGCGATGAACTTGGGGAGGAGATAGACGGTGGAGATGATGAACAACGCCACTCCGAGAAAAAAGAGCAATTGATCGTGGGGAGCGAGATCGAACTTGATGAGAAGCCCGAGGAGGATGATGCTCGTTGCGTCCAGTATGACGATCGTGGGGAAAATGAGCCCCCCCAACCGTCTTTTCACCGACGGCGTGGCATTGACCATGGGAATGATCTCACCGATAGACGACGACATGAGGATCGTGCCGAGGAGGAGCGCAGTGAAGAGCGCTTTGCCATAGAGGATCCCGAGCGCGACCCCCGCGGAGAAACAGCACGCGGCAGAGATCAAGGAAAAGAGGTAGGCCTCTTTCTTCCCCACCTCACCCGTTTCAAAGACCTCCAGCCCCGCGATGAAGACGAGGAAGAGGAGTCCGATCTCGCCGAGAAAGATCAGACCTTCACCGAGATGGAGCCCAATGCCGAACGGTCCGATAATTATGCCGGCGACAATATAGAACGGTATCGAGGTGATCTGGTATTTCTTGAGCGTCTCGGGGATGATCAGTGCCGCGATGAGGATGATGCTGAAGGTTAAGATCGGGCTCTGCATGAGACTATAGAGATCCATCGCGCAGTGATCGATCTATTGCTTAATAAAACCTAAAGGTGGAGTGTATACTGGCTGCGCGGGGCGCGCATCGATGGTCGGTGGTGTCGGGGGTGCTCCACGGCACCATCTTTCGGCACAATAGCAAAGCGATCCCCGCTCTGGGGGTTTATTCGTCTTCTCTCTCGCAACCGGACCCAATGATGTGATGCATGAGGTCATGCACGACGAGAGCGGCTTTAGAGCTTCTGGGTGGTGGCTCGAATAGCTGTCGGCAACGGGGGCGCTGCCCTTTCGCATGGCAAGAGCGTGTTGCTCCTTTATTGAGCAGAAAGGGTTCCTTTGGACTTCCTTTCTGCGAACATTGCCGGAGAGGAAAAT
>CAZSUE010000420.1:0-4928 GCA_964609045.1 uncultured archaeon
AGGCGTCTGACCCGGAATCGAACCTCGATACGGTGACCCTCGATTGCACGAAGGTGGGCGGCGATTTCGAGGTGCAGATGTACGATGACGGGAGCCATGGCGACGCGACCGCCGCCGACGGCGTTTACTCCTGCGAGATCACGGTCCCGAGTTCGGTCAATAAAGGGAGCTATATGCTCCAGATCACGGCGCGGGACAGCGGCGGGCTGGAGGCGACCACCTCGTTCTATCTCGAGGTGGACGCGGCCAAGACCGCCGCATCGATCGAGGATGTCGCCGCGACCCCGGCGACCGTATCGAACAGCGGCGATGACGCGGTCCTTTTCACCGTCCGCGTAGACGACCCCGAGGACAAGGTCCAGAGCGTTTTCGTCGATCTTTCGCCCATCGGCGGCGAGGCGGTGCAACCCATGGACGACACCGGCTCCACTATCGTTGGCGACGCCGTTGCATTCGATAATACCTATTCGTATCGGTACACCGTTCCGGCAACGGTTGGTGCGAGCAGCTACGATCTGACCGTGAAGGTCACTTCGTACACCACCACGCTGGATACGGTCACGCTCACGGTGACCGACGCAGGTAGCGGCGACGACGATGGGGGCAACGACGATACGAGCGGCGGCAACGATGGGGGCGACGACGGCAACGACGGTTTTGTGCCGCCCACTGGCGGTGAGGACGGCGACGAGGACGACGGTGGTGAGGAGAGCTCACCCGGGTTCTATGGCGTCGACCTCATCATCGTCGCAGGCGTGCTCGCAGTGCTGGTGCTCGTTACGCGACGCCGCGAAAACGGGAAGAATAACGCTTGAGGGAAGAAAGGCGGGCAAGGTTGCATGCATGGTTGGAACGCGCGTGGGAGCCGCGCACCGCGGGGCCAATTCTCCCGCCATACCCCGTACATCCTTAGATGAACCAGTTCAGCCGGCAGCCGAGCGCTCTGAGCGCTGAGGCGAGCCGGTAGCGCATGCCGTGTGCGAAGCGAACCGAATCGAGCTCACACCGGTCGCCGGCTGCGTCCAGAAGCCCGGGGAACTCCTCGCGGCAATCGAGCAGCGCACCCAGCGTCAATGCGGGCACCCAGCAGACCTGGTTCCGGAAATCGCCCTTCGCTTTGAACCCGGTCCAGACATAGTCCCATTCGGTATGGTTGTACTGCTCGGGCTGGAACCCACGAAAATAGGGCGGATAGCCGAGGTGGTCCTCCTCATCGGCGAGCATCTGGGTGACGAACGCGAGCGCGGCGGTCGCGTACCGTCGCCACCGCTCCTCGCCCGTTGCAACGCCAAGCCGGAGGAGGTCCACGGCGATGGCGGCACCGTACATATCGAGATGATGGTGTGCAACGGAGACCGAGGTGCCGCCGGTAGTGGCGAACCCGCGCTCGGCCAGGGCGGTCCCTTCGGGAAGAGGGACATCGTACGCAAACATCCAGCTGAGGATGTAGGCACCGGTTTGCCGTGCCGCGTCGAGATAGCGCCGTTGGCCGGTGGCATCGAAAAGCATCAATAACGCACGCAGCAGGCTGTGACCGCCCTCCTTGTCGATACAGTTCGAATCCAGCGCGTCGCCCCAATAGATCGCCGGCGCAACGAACGCGTCGATATAATAGTCCGCGGCGCGTCGCGCACATCGGAGGTAATGCTGTGCATCGTTCTCGCGGGAGAGGAGCACCAACGCCCAGATGATATACGCACCAGTGACGCCGCTGGTATCCACCGGCTCACCCGACGGCGACCACCATTTGCCGAGGTTGCCGTTCTCGAGCTGATGCGAAACGAAGAAATCGCAGATATCGCGCGCACAGCGCATCCACCGTTCACATCGTCGCGCCGCATCCTCGCCCTCGTGGGCACGAACGCGACGATAGGCGCGAATGAAGTTGTAGGCCATGAACCCCATGGTCCGGCAACTGGCATTCTTCGTCCCGGTCTCGAAATAGCCGGTCCAACGCCGTCGTGCGATCTGGTACGAGTTATAATGGAGCCCGTTCTCGAGTGCGCCCTCGGTGAAGAAATCGAGCGTGGCGAGCGCAGCCTCGCGCAACCGCTCCTGCCCGGTGGCTGCGTAGACGCGATAGAGCGCGAGCGCGATCTCGGTATTGCGCCCGAGGAACGCACCGCTGAGTGTGTTGGAGAGCGGGAACAGCGATCGTGCAGGGAGCATGAGGAACCCGGCGCACCACCCTGTACGAACATAATGGACATTCATGAGGAACTCGGCTTTGAGCCGGATGAAGTGCGACCAGTCGTAGTTCGCCACCGTTTGCGCAACCGCCGCGTCGTTAGAAAGCTCCGACCACATCCATCCATAGAAGGCGCCGAACGCGTCCGACGGGTTCATTGTCGTATCGCACAGCACCACACCGCGTTGGACGAAAAAGCGACGCGAATAACGAGTGGAGCCCTGGCACTGGTGGGTGCGCTCCCGTGGCGCTGCAAGCGCGCCGCGGCCGCGTTTGCGGATATAGCGTCGTGGCGACTCGGTATAGGGCGTGCGCAGCTCGAAGCGTACCCCGCCGGTGACGCCGCCCGTGGCGCGCGACGTTTTCACACTGGAGAGGTCGCGTTCTGTCTCGGCGGGTTTGGTGGCAACCGCGACGAACCGATGTGCATCACATACCATCGCCGATGACGGCAGTGCGCAGCGGTCCTCGCAAAAGGACCAGCCGATGTCGACGCCGCCGCGCGGAAAGCGCCCCTCGCCGTAACGGTTCTCGTCGTACATCACCGCCGGGACCAGCCAGTACTGTGGTGCGACCGGTGCGGAGAGCGCGAAGGCGAAGATACAGCGACGGCGTCTCTCGGTAATGATCGACCAGGTGCGATCGATGCGCCAGCGCTCGCACTGGAGCGCCGCCTCCGTTCGCTCATTCGTCGTATCGGCGAGCGGTTCGTAGATGAGCCGGTCGGTGATCGTCGCGGAAAATGCGTCGCTGACGAGTTCGGCGGTGACGCGATAGCTCCCCGCGCCCATGGGCTCGATACGGACGCTTCGCGGCGCCACCGTCTCGCCGTCGACGATCAGCTCGTATTCCAGCCGGATCGCGGCACCCTCCACTCCTCCCTGGTCTCGGGACGGGAGGACCAGGGTACTGCCCTCGACGGAGGGGACGGCGGGTGGCCGTGGGCGCGTCGCATGCGGGGTTGATGACAGAGGCTCCCTCCAACTCGATCCGGAACTTCATGCCGGATAATTGGTGCTGGGAGAAATAGATTACGGCAAAAGAAGCCATTAGGGACTGGGGGACTGATGCCCCCCCACCCGTCAATGGGTCCAAGAAGCCACTGGGGGTTTAGGGAATCGGGGTTGGTCCGCCCACCCTTGTCACAGATGCGAAAAGCGGGGAGCGGTGGGTGGTTGGCAATGGGGCGCCGGTCCGTTCCGTTCCGTTCCGGTCCAGTTGGCTCTTGGCATCGTGTCGTGCGGGATAAGCGTTATAAGCACACTGTCGCATGCGACCGGTGCCAATAGTATAGAAAACGACCAATCTCGGGGTACAGGCAGTGTCGGTTGCGACCACCTTCTTCGAACATATTGAGGAACTCCGCCAACGGCTCGTGCGCATCGTCATCACGGTCTTCGCGGTGTTCGTGTTCACCTTCACCTTCGGCCCGAAACCGGTGACCGTTCGGGGCCGCGAGCTGATGCTGCCGTATCCGACCATCACCGACTCGATCTCTTCACGTGTTTACGACCGTATCTGGGCGGATCTGATCCCGCAGTTCGCCGAGGGGCCGACGATCCAGTCCTATGCGTCGCTTACCGGTGGGATGCTGCTCCTCGCCGAGATATCGGTCTTTCTTGGCATCCTCATCGGCATGCCCATGATCGTCTACCAGCTCCATCGGTTCATCGCGCCGGGGCTGTACCCACACGAACGACGGCTAGTGGTCATCACTGCGCTGCCTGCCGTATTCTTGTTCCTCTGCGGTGCGGCGTTCGGTTATCTCGTCGTCATCCCGTTCATCATCGAGTTCCTTCTCGAGGTCATTTTCGGCATGGGCATCGAACCGCTGATCATCGCAAACAAGTTCATCCCCATGGTCCTCGTCATGATGTTCGCATTCGGGGTCGTGTTCGAACTCCCCATCATCATGGTGGGCGTCACCCGGCTCGGGGTGGTGCCGCCGAGGAAGTGGTTGAAGAACTGGCGCTGGGCAATGCTCGCGTTCATCATCTTCGGTGCCATCATCACACCGGACGGGAGCGGTATCACGCAAATGCTCGTGGCACTACCCATGATCGCGCTCTACTTCATCGGCTACGGGTTCTCACGCATCGCATGGCGGAAGTTCCAAGCGCAGGCTGGGAAGGTAAAGGGTAAAGGGTAAAATGTGAAGGGTAAAGGGTAAAATGTGAAGGGTGAAGGGTGACCCGTGAAGAGTCATTGGTAGTCAACTCGCAAAATGCGGTCTAATAGGTGATGGGGGCGAAGATCGAAGGGATGAAATATCGTTGGTAGTTGGCGATCGATCGATCGATCGATGGGTGAAGGCGCCCGACGAGGCTACCGATAATCCTGTTGAATGCGGTGCGAGAAGTTCTGATATTTATCCCTTCCGGGCAAAAGTGATATAGCAGGTTGCTCGCGCCTTCGGTTTCGGTCAGCCATCAACGGCCAAAGAGGAATGGGCGCTATAGCTTCAAACGTTCGTTGTAACCTCGATCGCGCCTTCTCTACTAATGGTGCTAACGATTCCGCGGGGGATGAAACGAAAGATGATCTGGACTTGCTACGGTTTCTCGGTGGCCGAGCTGGGTATATTATTTATTGGCACCGTGAATTTGGTGCCTTGCGTGATGGGTGCGAAGAGTTTCGCACCGAATTGGCCGATTCGATGCAACTCCCCTTCCCTCGCCGTCAAGCACCCACTCGCCTGCCGTCCACACCCTACCTGGCCTGCCCCTGAACCTCATGCACC
>CAZSUE010000421.1:0-4909 GCA_964609045.1 uncultured archaeon
AAACCTGCCGGCGCCCCGGCGTACGGCCTCTTCGCCCTCCTGCGCCCAGGCAATGTCTCAACGAGCAAGTCAAGAATTGGATCGCTGCCAATAACGCGCGACGGCAGGAATATCTCGATTTTGGCGCAAAGGTGAAAGCGAGTGGTGCCGTGGGCACCGGCTATGCGTTGATCCAGAGCGCCAAGCAGCTCGTGAAGGCCAACGAGTTACTCCAAAAGGCGCTGGACCTCCAACATGAGATCGTCCACCCTCCGCATTGAGCACATATGATGCCACGGTGTTGTGGCATGAGGACCGGACCGCGCGCAGGGCCGTCGTGCCGCCCATCACTTGCCAATATCATATCATCGGTCACCGCGGTCACCGCGGTCACCGCCAGTGGGAAGGAGCTCATATGCTCTCAATTCTCTTATTCGATCCCTCATCCATCATCCCTCACCTCTCATCCCTCACCCACCGTTCACGTTCGCCCCGTTCTTCTTTTTCGCCTTTTCCTCGCCCCCGCGCCACCATTATTGGGTAGCGCCATTCGCTAACGCTTTCTGTGCGTCGCATTTATGTGGGGAGGAGGATATCTGCCCCGCGCATCGTATTGGTGAACATTATGACGGGTACAACTCCGCCCTCCGTGGGACCGGAAGGTGCGTCGGCGCCGGTGATTAACACACCGCTCCTCATCCTCCTCGGCGGGAGCATTGGTGTGGGGAAGACGACGCTGGCACGGCGGCTCGCCGCCGCCGTCGGTGCCGATTGTCTCGTGGGCACGAGCATCCTCCGTACCATCAGCGCCGTGATTGCCGAGAACAGTGCAGATGCGCGACCGCGGTCGTTATTACGCGTTGCGCGGGAGCATCTCGTCGCTCATTCGCCCGATGAGCTCAACCCCGTAATGGAAGAGTTCTATCTGCAAGCCAAGCCGGTGGTGCGCGCGGTGGAGGCTATCGCCACGCGGATCAAACACCGCGGCGCCGCGGCGGTCATCGAAGGGACGCATCTTTTCCCTGGCCTCTACGAACATCTGCGCAATAACAATAGTGTTTTTCAGTTCGTCATCGCGGTGGATAACGACGATGAACATCGGCGTCGACTCATGGATCGTCACTATATGGGCGATCTCGAAAGCTCCGAGCAGAAGGAGCTCGTCGCGATGGCGCGTTGCTTCCAGCGCCACTACCGCGACGCCGCCACAAAGGTCGGACCCCATGAAGGGACGTACCCGCTTTTGGTGATCGAGCATTCGGAGACCGAAGTTACAGCGCGAACGATCCTCGAATTCATCGACCAGTGGACGCTGAGCAATGAGTGAGATGAGCGACGGTGCACCATGCGACCCCGGGCGACCTATGAAAATGCGAACGGATGAATGATGGACGATGGACGATGGACGATGAATGATGACTGATGAAGGAGAATGGGAGAGGACGGTGAAGGGACCGCATAATGGACTGACGGTCGATAGGGTTGGGACGGATGATGCGGATACACCGGTGGATACGCATGGATACCCGCTCTGCGCCGTGGGGTTCAATCTTACCTATCGCTGTAACCTCCACTGCGAGATGTGCGCGGAACAGCAGCAGCCATCGCGTCATCTCAAAGAGGACCCCGAACTGGATGCAGATGCGATCTGTGAGATCCTCGCCGATATCGCTGCCAGTGGTACCTTCGAGCGCAAGCCGATGGTGCGGCTCACCGGTGGCGAACCGCTCCTCAAGCCCGGTGTGGAGAGGATCATCGCCACCTTGGACCGGCGTGGGTTCCCCTTTGCGATCCAAACCAACGGCACTCTTCTCAATGAAACGCTGGCGGGAACGATCGCCCGCCATACCCCGCGCTATGTCCATTTCTCGCTGGACGGTCCTGCCCCGGTCCACGACGCGGTCCGCGGGCTCGAGGGCGCGTATCAGCGTACGATCGAGGGCATCGAGCGGCTCCAGCGTGCGGACCCAGAGCGGACGATCCCGATCTTCGTCAATTGCGTGATCAATAAGCGCAATCTCGACGCGATGGTGGATATGGTCGAGATCGCCGACGAGCTCGGTGTCGGGCTTCGGTTCCAGCATCTCATGTTCATCGACGACGCGCACGAGGCGCGCCAACGCTCGCTCACCGAGGCGATTTTCGGCGAGCCGATCCCGTTCAAAGTATTGAAGTTCTCGTTTGCGCCCGCAGAGGTCGAAAGGATCGTGGACGCGGTGGAAACGATCATGGCCGACGCACCGGCGACGCGGTTCCTTCCACCGTTGAGCGCCGACGAGCTGGAACCCTATTATCTCGACCTCGATGGCTATATTCATTCCGCGACCTGTACCTATCCGTTTTGCACCGTCCGTATCAACCCATACGGGGATGTCTATCCCTGTATGAACTATTATTACGGTACCCTCACCGAGCAGCGCTTTGCCGAGATATACCACGGCGCGCGCCGGCGAAAGTTCCTCACCAAGCTCCGCGACCACGGGCATTTTCCCGGCTGCATCCGCTGCTGTAAGCTGTAGATCCAGACAGATAGATAGATGGATGGATGGATGGATGGATCGCCAGATACCAACTTTCCCCGCGCCGCTCGGTGGCTCGATGCGTAAACATGGATAGAGACGATATGGCGGCATGGTCTGCGAGGCGAGGAAAAGATCGGGCCAGTCAGACCATAGCTTCAAACGCCCGATGTAACCTCAATCGCGCCTTCTCTACTGGCTTTGCTCGCGATTCCGCGAGGGCTGAAACGAAAGATGATCTATACTTACTGCAAAATCTCAATGGCCAACCATGTGATATAAGGAACTATTGAGCCAGTGAAATTGGTGCCTTGCGTGATGGGTGCGAAGAGTTTAGCACCGAATTACTCGTATTAATCGAATTCCACCCTACCCCAATGCAAACATGGACGGAAATAGTGCGGGCGGGGTTATTCGATTCATTCGATGCCCTCCTTCTTTCCTCCTCCGCGTGGTCAAGCTCCCACCCGCCTGCCGACCACCCCAGCCTGGTTTGCCCCAGAACCTGGAGTGCACCCATTGGGCCGTGAATACTCCCCAGGATCCAAAACACCGGGGGGCGTGGGGGTTATTCGGGCAATTTGGGCAATTCGAGTAATTCGATGCTACTCCCCCCCTTCCTCGCCGTCACGCCCCCGTTCGCCCGCCGTCCATTCACCACTTGACCCCTTGAACCTCATGCACCCATTGGGCCGTGAATACTCACCATGATCAAAAGATCGGGGGGTTATTCGGTTAATTCGATACTGTTTTTACCACTGCGAACGCCCCCCATTCATCGGCGTTTTGTCCATTGCGTTTTTAACCCCAGCACAAGCGGGCTCAGCCCGTTCGTTGCGTTTCGACCGAGGCGTGAAAAGCTGGTCAGTCAGAATACGACGGATACGAAAACTAATATTACTCGTGATGCGTTATAGCCCCAAGCGCTTTGGGGGCGGACGGCACCGGAACCATCACTTTCATCGATATCATTGACGAGATTGGCGATTCATATGGAGACGAACGAAAGATCCGAAATAGATTCAATAGAGAAACCGCAGCAGATCACCATCATCGGGATCGGCTATGTAGGGCTGGTCACCGGCGCGACCTTTGCGAAGAAGGGCTACCATGTAACATGCGTCGATATTCTGGAGGAAAAGATCGAGCAGGTGGAAAAGGGCGAGATCCCCTTCTTCGAGCCCGGACTCGATACGATCGTCAGCGAGGTCGTAAAAAACGGTCACCTCACCGCGACCACCGATCTTGCACAAGCGGTCTCCAAGAGCGATATCAGTTTCATCTGTGTGGGTACACCGCAGGATGTAGACGGCTCCGCCGATCTGGATGCGGTGCGCACCGTCGCAAAAGAGCTCGGTGAGATCCTCGCCGAGAGCGACGACTATCATATCGTCGTGACGAAGAGTACGGTGCCGCCCGGCACGGGGCTCGATACGGTTGCACCGCTCGTCCAAGCCGGCTCGGGCCGGACATTGGGCGAGGGATTCGGCCTCTGCTCGAACCCGGAATTCCTTCGCGAAGGCGACGCGGTGAACGATGCGTTCAACCCCGATCGGATCGTCATCGGTGCCTACGACGAGCGTTGCGGCGATGCGCTGGCGTCGCTCTACGATGACGTGGATTGTCCCATCGTCCGCGTGGATATCCCCACCGCGGAGATGATCAAATATATCGCCAATTCGTTCCTCGCGACCAAGATCTCTTTTGCAAACGAAATGGCGCGCATCGCCGAGCAGTTCGGCGTCGATGTGTACAAGGTACTCTACGGCGCAGCGCTGGACCGGCGCATCGCGCCGGAATTTCTCCGCGCGGGGTTGGGCTTCGGCGGGTCATGCTTCCCAAAGGATGTGCTCGCCCTGGTGGCGCTCGCCAAGCAGTACCAGCTCAAGACCAACCTACTCGATGCCGTGTTGCGGATCAATTCCGACCAGCCGCTGCACGGGGTGGAGCTATTGATGAGCCGGTTGGGGAGCCTCAGCCGACGCAGGATCGCCGTCCTCGGACTCAGCTTCAAGCCTAATACCGACGATGTGCGTAAAAGCCGTGCGCTGCCGCTGATCGAGGCGCTGCTCACCCGCGGCGCCGATGTGATCGTCTATTGTCCCCAGGGGATGGGGAATTTTCAGAAATTGGTCGAACGGCGCCTCCCGCCTCATGACAGTACCAAGATCGTGTATGTGACATCAGCGAAAAAGGCGTTGAAGAATGCGGAGGGGTGCATAATCCAGAGCGAATGGGACGAGTTCGCGAAGCTGACCGCCGCTGATTTTATCGAGAATATGCGCCGACCGCTGGTCCTCGACGGGCGACGGGTCTACGACCCCGAAGAGATGGTCGAGGGCGGTATCGAATACCTCAGCATCGGCTGGGGGCGCAATTTCAATAGTGATATGGAGGCGGAGCGCGCGCGG
>CAZSUE010000422.1:0-4907 GCA_964609045.1 uncultured archaeon
CTAATACATTTTTTGGCGAAAACATATATACTCGACCCTTTGAATGGAATGAGCCCCTATAATGGCTCTTTTGCGATACGCTCCAAAGAGAGGAAATTAGCGATCTTATTGCTAATGATGGTTTTATCCGACCCGGAATCAACAAACGCAACAATATTGGCTTGTTGATCGTTATTCTCAACAAGAAGTGCCTTGTACATCCTACCCATCACGATCACCGACCAGGAGGTCCAATATCCAGTCATGGATCCGATAATCACTCAATGATTCATCGACACTCTCAACGATGAACTCTCCTTTGTGTCAGTGCTCTCGACCGTGATTTCGCTCGGCTTCACAATAATAGTGATCCGATCTCCGAATTCGGCCTTGAGCTTTGCTCGGTACTGATTAATCTTTGACTTTGGTACGGGAATGGTTATACTCTCCGTCTTGAATGAGCGCATTAACATGAGCAATCCTCCTCTTTATCGAACATATGAGTAGATCATTCGCTAATATCCCGCTGGAGAACATCGTCATCGAGATCCGAGAGCATGATAGATACTATTCCATGCGTCCTCATCTCTACAAGAAGGTGTTTCTTGTGTTGGTGTTTATCCGCGGTGATGAAAACATTCACACCACTTAATAGAGCGCTTGCAATATGGATGGCATCAGCGGAATAGAGATGATGATCGATGATCAATCGTTGAGCGGCTTTGGCGATGAATGCATCAACCGATATGAGACGGACCTTCCCGAGAGTAATGATATCATTGAGCATTTCCACTGCAGTATCAATATCCTCAATCGACCACGAGGCCTTGTCGAGTCCTCGCATCGTTTCCGTAAGAACGAGAGTCGAAAGGTTGAGATGGACTTTCCCGCCTCGGACCCAATCAAGGATTGATCGCGCATTTTAACTCTGTTCCTCATCCTTGAACCATTTCACGATTACCGAAGTATCAAGGAGGATGGGTGGGTTAGAGCCTTTCATCCTCTTCACTCCGGATAACACGGATGATCGCACTCAAATTATCGGGTTCTGGATACTTGATGGTATTTTCACGGGCAAAGGTTTCCATTCTTTTCGTTAGAGCTTCAAATTCACACTTCTGTATCAATTCACGGATCGCCATCTTAATAAATTCCTCGCGCGAGGTAACAAACCCCATATTGATTGTCGAATCAATTTTATCCAGGATGAAGTCATTTTCTTTGAATTGGATCGATATCTCTTCCATACAGACCACTTCTTGCATGAGACCTCCGATCATAAAAATAATTTCTCAATATCCTCCACCCGCCACCTTTTTGAAATGTGAGCCCATGGTTACGATAGTTAGTCTGAAGGATTTCAAGGAACGCATTCGTATCGACTAGGAACATTTTCTCAACTCTGAAGCATGATGGTGCAATTCAACGGAAGAACATTGGTCCTTAATCTCCTCCAAGCCCCCTTCCCAACTAAAGGTGAACTTTTTAGATGTCGTTCTTTTCTTTTGATGCTTCATTATTAAAAATTCCATATAATCGAAGATTTCTTTTCTTAATTCTTCAGGGAGGGCATGAATTTTGACCGAAATTTCATCGTGTCATTCATACATTGTAGTCATCTTTTTCTATTCCACTGACATTTATTAAAGTTATCGACGGTAGTCGATAGACAGACAATGGCGTCATTCGCCAATGTTCCAGAGTGGCCACCCGTGCATGCAGACGGTCCGGATCTCAAACTCCGTTTGCATTTCGGCCAGTTCATCTTTGAACAGTGCGTACGCCGCGTCATGATCGCCCTTCGCCTTATCCAGCGTCTCGTAATGCTACCCGATCTCGTGCCCGAGCGCCTCGATCGCCTTCAGCTTCGGCACATCGTACACCCCATCCACATACCGTACATAATAGGTCGCCGTGACATCGTTCTGCTGCTCCAGTTGAGCCATTGTGACCGCGTTTGTGATCTTGCGGTCGATGTCGTGGAGCAGGACGCAACACTTTTCGTTCGACCTCCCTAACTTCTGACCAATGAACTGCGCCGTCGTCGGCGTTCGGTACCCGCTGTTTGTGATCGCAGCGAGCAGTTGCGTGTACATATTGAGTGGGAAATCTCGCATCGAAGTCACATTTCTTTCGCGTACCAACTTCCGCTATAGAAGCAATTGTATAGTAACCCCTCCCCCTCCCCAACGGGCGCACCCCTCGTATCTTGAAGTTGGTGACCGAAACGGGCCACCAGGGCCGCTCTCTCGCCGTCTCACCCTCATATTCTCGTTTGGATCTTCCGCTTTTTGGCTGTCGCGAACCTTGTTCGTACCGCATCCCGCATCCCGCATCCCGCATCCCGCATCCCGCATCTCGCATCTCGCATCTCGTATCTCGTATGCAATGTTCGAGGGGTGTTGGCCACGACCTCTGTTTCAATCCGCGGGTGGTGACCCTATAATCTCATTCAATATGCGCGGGCTCGGTTGCATGCAAAATATGCGGGGTACCCCCCGCATTTTATATGCAGGATTCGCATGGCGATCGGTGAAGGATTCAATACACCTCAACTTTCAATCCATGGATTCGAGAAAAATGACCTACATTGCGTGTTAGGACCGTCTCATTGGCCTCTAATACGATACTCGCAATGAAAATGTCCGACATCCCAATCGAACGCCCTGCCTTTTTTAACTGAGCTGCGATGTTACCTGCACGCTTTGCGGCGGTATATGAAAACGGAAGGATGTCCAAATTCGCCAAAATAGAGTCTGTCCGTTCCAAACCAGCCTTCGTACCTTTATAGAACGCGCCGTAATAAAGTTCGGAAACCGTGATGATTGTTGTTCTCGATATCTCATCCGTTTGCTCAAGACGATCAAGCATCTTAACAGCGGGTCCTTTGTCCCCTGCCCGACGTTCTCGAAGATAATCAACAAGAAATGTCGTATCAAAACAGACCAAGTTTCTCAAGCCTCCCGCCATTCCTGCCTCCGTGAATGAGTGATTGCCTCCTCAACAGCTTGAATGTGTTCTTCTGAGAAGAGGTTCGCATCCAATGCTTCCCGAAAACCGGCAATCGTCTTCGGCTTCTTCAAATTCTTCTTGATCACTTCACTGAACGAATCACCCTCACCCTGGAGGCTCTTCAGGATCTCATACGCTTCCTGATCGATCGTGATCGTCTGTACTGCCATCCAAACACCAAGAATAAAGGCACTTGCGCACACTTAAGCCTTATCACTAAATCCCTGCAATATCCTCATGCCCCTCCCCAACAAGATCACCCCCCGTATCCCGCCCCTACCCCCCCATTGGTACCTCCACAGACGAGTTCTCTGCGTCATGTTCGGGCGCTTACAACAGCCCCTATCCAGCCACGCCCTGTTTCACCATTCATCACCCGCTGATCGCATATGGTCTGCGGGGGATAGGCTCGAGTACTTGGAACACACGCGGTCCGGACCTCGACCTCGGTTTGCATTCCGGCCAGTTCCTTTTTTTTAAAAACAGAGCGTACCCCGCCTCATGGTCTCCTTTGCATTTATCCAGCGTCTCGTAATGGTACCCGATTTCGTACCCCATGGCCTCCATCGCCTTCAGCCTCGGCACATCGAACACCCCATCCACCTACCGCACATAATAGGTCGATGTAACACCGTTTGTATGCTCCAGTTGAGCCATTGTGACCGCGTTTGTGATCTTGCGGTCGATGTCGTGCCGGAGGGCGCAATATTTTTCGTTGTGTTCCCATAACCGGTGGACGATGAACTGAGCCATCGTCGGGGTCTGGTACCCGTTGCTCACTGATCGCGTCGAGCAGTTGCGTGTACATTTTTAGTGTGAGATCTCGCACGAGTTATCCGTTCCTACTGTTCTTCGTTCCTCGCTACGATCAATCGCTGTCAATAGCCCATCGCCGATCTGGCATCCGCATAATGACCAATGCGTTTTGTTCGCTGTGTCAAAAGCCGTTCTTAACCACCGATGGTATTTGACATTAGCTGGTATTCGTCTGTTATCCCCGCTATTCATGTTCATATCACCGTATAGTAGATCTCAAACTTCCTCATCTGTGTCATCGGTGTGATTGATCTACACACATACCTTTTTGGAGATGCTGGCGTCTCCCGAAACCACACTGGCGGGTCGCATCTGTGCTTCGTTCGCCGGCTTGAGCCACGAAAGCGATGGCGTTGTGACTTTCCACCGCGGTATATATGCATCGTCAAAATCAAGCCCAAGTTGGCTGCTGGCTGTTTGGACCTTCGTATAATGCTTCACGGGCAGGGTCAATCTATTGACTCAAGGAAGGATATCGTCTAAGAACAGTGTGAAAGTCTCATGCGTACCATATCTGAATCGAGGCACACCGACCGAATGGAGCGAGAAGTCCATAATAGTGAGCTTCCCAATGTTGCTATTGAGAAATCGCTTGCACGCCTCCCGTTTATCCTGCTTGAGGAGGATTTCCAAGAACACATTCGTGTCTATGAGGAACATCATCTCAACTCTGAGGCATGATGCTGTAAAGCAACGGAAGTGTAGGCATCCTTCATTTCTTCCAAACCCCCCTCCCACTGGAAAGAGAACATTTTCCTCGCCCCTTTGGATTGATATTTTGTGAGCAAGAATTCCACATAATCGTAGACTTCCCGTTTCAAAAAAGCCGGAAGCTGTTGAATTTTCGCTGCCATTTCCTCTTGCGATTCATACATTTCACTCATTCACTACCAAATCCGATTGAAATCTATTAAACGTATCGACCCGAAAGAGCGGGATATCGACGACCAAGATATGCTGTGCGAAGACCATGAGCGGCGCGGTAAAGAGGAACGGCACGATGATCTTCGATGCGCGCGACATCCATATGATCGTCGAGGAGACCGTAGACTCCGAACGAGAGGATCACGATGGCGGAGAGGCGGTTGAGCGGTAGATCG
>CAZSUE010000423.1:0-4902 GCA_964609045.1 uncultured archaeon
CAACGCGCGGCGACATGTCGAGTTTCCCCGATAAGGCGCTCCTCATCCTCACCGATACCGCGCTCTTGATCTTCGACGCCACCACCGCCGGTGCGGGCGCGGCGGACGAAGCATCACCCTTTCCCCTCTGGATGCGGTTCGACCTCGGCGGCGGCAGCCTCGCCGCGCTCGATATGATCGGCGCGGCGGCCAACGCCCCAAAACGCGTCGTGGCGGCCGACGGCCACATCGTCATCGGCGCCGACGCTACCGACGCGGTAGGTGCGTCCGCGGACCTCCCGCTCATCATCATCGATATGGCCGCGGATCGCGCATGGGCGCTCTCGAGCACGGTGGGCGGGCCGCTCTTCTATGCCGGGAATATCACGCAACGGAACGCAGGTGCGGGCTACAGTGCGGGTACCGGCAGTTGGACGCTCTCGGGCGCAACGGTCAACGCGCTTGCGGCACGCCCCACCGTGAACGGTACTGCGTTGGCATGGACCACCGACGCCACCATCGACCTCCTCGGCATCGACGAGTGCGGTGTTCGCCAGCGCGAGAACAGTAGCGCGGCGGCCACCGGCACCGAGATACGCGATATTGCGCTGGCTGCGGACGGGTCGCTCTATGCGGCCATGCAGCCGGTGGGCGCGGACATCGGCTGGTACCTCGGCGCGCAATACGGGTTCTGGTCGCTGGTGGACGATTTCGCCGACCCCGACGACCCCTCCACATGGGATGCGGTCTACGACGCCAATAATCATACGATCATCAGCGCCGCAGACGCCAACAACACACTCAATAGGCTCCATGTCACCGACGGCACCTCGATCTTGAGCGCTGGTACGGGTAACACGATCTATATCGGCACCGATGCGGGCGCCACCGTCATCGAGGAGGTGCGCGGGAACGTCTCGGCGAGTGAGAGTACGCATTTCATCACCAACCCGTCCGGCGCAATAGACGGTCGCGCGGCGCTGTTCCAGCAGCCGGGGGATACGATCACGGTCCCGAACGGGAGCGCGCTCCAGCTCGAGGATGCGCTCACGCTCGAGGGATGGTATGCGACGAACGACCAGGTCGACCCCGCGCCGGTGGCGGGCGTCCATAAGGGCGACGCGTACGGGCTCTATTGCGATAGCGACACCGTGATCGGCGAGATCGATGCGCAAGAGATCAGCGGCACGCTCGAGCCGGGCTGGAACCATCTCGCGCTCACATTCAATACGAGCGCGACGAACAAGCAGATCAAGCTCTATGTCAACGGCGAGCTCGCCGACGAGCGCACCTATGCGCTCTCCATCACGCCGGTTCCCGACCCGCTCATCTTCGGCGGCGGCATCTTCGGCCTCCTCGACGAGGTGCGGCTCTACAACCGCTCCCTGTCGCCGAGCGAGATCGTCGCATCGTACCACACGCCCACCGCGTATTCAGAGAGCGGCCTCGTTGGGTACTGGCCCTTCGCCGACGCCGGTCGCGGCGGTATCGCCACGGACCAAAGCGGCGGCGGCAACGATGGAATGTACGAGAACGGGACGCTCCCGGTCTATCCGGTATTGGGCAGCGACGGCGACGCCATCGGGACCGGAGCCCGTGGGCGTTGGCTGCCGCTGATCGGTTCCAGCGCGGTCACCGCACTCGCGGCATCGCCCGCCATGGGCGAACTCGCCGTCGGCATCACGGCGACGGGCGGCGGTCGCAACTACGCGGTGGAGGGTGCGCCGCCCAGCGGCGTCACGATCATCTCGTACCAGCCCGGCGCGGCGGGGTCAGGGTCGGCGCACTATGCGAAGGAGCACTGGGACGAAGGTTCCGTCCCGGCGTACGGTTATCCCGTACCGGATGCCATCGACTTTCTCGGCGCGCGCGAGGCGCTCGCCTCCTCCTCTGCGGGCAACGCCATCCTCTTCACCAGGCATCTCAAGAGTAGTGCGGAGGGGAGCTTCGCCTACCAGTTCGCGGCGCCCACGACGAAGGGCAACCACACGCTCACGGTCCGCACCAGTTACGAAGGCAACCGCATCAGCAAGCAGTTCGCCCTCACCGTCCTCCCGCCCACACCGCCGTTGGCGCTGGAGAGCGATACCGGTACTCCGGGCGAGGTCACGCTGAGCTGGAGCGCGTCCACGCGACCCGATGTCCATTACGCGGTCTATCGCGACAGCGCACCCATCGAGCACCTCTCGCCGGACGACCGCATCGCCGTGACCGCCGCGGGCGCCACCAGTTACACCGACACGCCCAGCGACAGCTACTGGTACTACGCGGTGAGCGCTATCGACGAATGGGACAACGAGAACACCGAGAGCTACACTGCGATCGGCCCCACCCTCGTGGATACGCAGTCGCCGGTCCTCGGCGCGGACAGCACGCCTACCGTCGCGACCACCGGCGATACGCTCGGGTTCGCGGTGGCGGCCAGCGATAATGTGGACCTCGAGCGCGTCTGGGCCGAGTACTGGTACTGGATGGCGCCGTCGAGCGACACGCGTGCGAACGGCGGTGTTGAAACTGCGCATTCGATCCTCAACCTGAGCGCGGCGGGCGGCGACAGTTACACCGGTGAGATCACCATCGCGCATACGCTGGCGCAGCTCAATTATACGCTGCACGCGGAGGACGCCGCCGGGCAGATCGTCGCGGGCGCCACACACATCGTTGAGACGCTCGACGGCGATGCGCCCGTGGCGCTCACCGGCAGCGGCAACCTCAGCATCAACTGCGGCGAAATCTTCACAGTTTCTGCGAACTTCAGCGACAATATCAAGCTGTCCAACGCGACGCTCTATCTGCGCCGCGTCACCGCCGCGGGCTTCACCCCCTATCCGATGGTGGCTGCGGGAGATAGGGGACTCAATTTCACGCTCGTAAGCGACGCGGCGGGCATCGACACGCTCCACGACGATACCGATCTTCGCTATTATATCGTTGGCACCGACTTCGGCGGCAATACGGCGCGTTACGACCGCGCGGGCGCGAACTGGTCGATCTCGATCACTGACACCACCCATCCGAGCGTTCTCGGCGGGTCGGGCGCGTTCGCAGTTGAGACCGGCGACTCGTTCACCATCGGCGCGCAATTTTCGGACAATATCGCGCTGGTGAGCGCCACGCTCTATTATCGCCTCGAGGGTGAGAGCTATAGCAGCATGGTGATGGATGAAGTGGCAGAGGGCGAGTTCGAGTTGGACGACGCGGCGCTCGGCATCGACACCACCACCGACGATAGCGATTACCAGTACTACATCGTCGCGGAGGACGCCATGGGGAATACGGTGGAGTACCGCGACGGAGGGGCGCCGTTCACGGTCACGGTGGAGGACGGCATCGCGCCGGAAGTGATCGACGGCTCGGGCGCGTTCACCGTGGGCACCGGCGAGGTCTTCACCATCACGGTCCAGTTCAGCGATAATATCGGCGTGGAGAGCGCCATGGTCCACTACCGTCGCGAGGGCGGGGCCGCCTACGCGTACGAGATGGCGGGTGCGGAGGAGGATGCGTTCACCATCTCCTCTGCGGTGTTGGGCATCGATACTACCGATGACGATACCGACATCCTCTACTCGGTGGTGGGGAGCGACGCGAGCGGCAACGAGGTGGAGTACCTCGACGGGTTCAGCGATTGGCGCATCACGGTGGTGGATATCATCGCACCGGAGATGCTCGGCGGGTCGGGCGCGTTCACGGTGACCACGGGCGAGATCTTTTCGGTAAATGCGAACTTCAGCGACAATATCGGCGTGGAAATGGCGACGATCCATTACCGCCGCGGCGGCGAGAGCGCGTACCGCACTGCGGAGCTGGTCGCGACCCGCGCATCGGAAACGCACTTCACTGTGGGCTCGGGCGCACTGGACATCGAGACCGCCGATGACGCGCGCACCATTGAGTATTATATCAAGGCGTTGGACGCGGAAGGGAATATGGCGAACTATACCGCCGGTGGCGCGCCGTTCACGATCACCGTTGTGGACAACGACGCACCGACTGTAACGGCGGTGAGCGGCGACCTCACCGCGACCACGGGCGAAGCGGCGCTGGTGACCGCGACGCTTGCGGACAATATCGCGGTCGCTAGTGCAACGCTCTATTACCGCCCGATCAACGGCTCCACATTTCTGCCGCTCGCGTTCGACGGCGGCTCAACCAGCGTGCCGGTGCCGGCGGACGCGGTGGGCGCGATGGCGTACTATATCGTGATCGACGATGCGGCGGAAAACGGCCCGGTGGGCGCGCCGTCGGTGGACGGCTCCTCGAGCTATACGATCACGGTGGTCGACAACGACCCGCCGGTGATCGACGACGGTTCGGTCACCGGCGACCGCACAGTGGAACGCGGTGCGACGGTGACCCTCGATGGTGATTATCACGACAATATCGCGGTGACGAACGCGACGCTCTATTATCGCACACTTGAAAGCGAGGATGCGTTCACCGCGACAGACCTCGAGGATGGTGCCGTGAGCCTCCTCCTCGACGCGCCGATAGGGATCGAGTACTACATCGTCGTGGACGACGCGGCGGGGAACGGCCCGGTGGGCGCGCCCTCGGCGGACGGCTCGAATGTGTATGAGGTGACGCTTGCGGGCGAGCTGGATAGCGATGGCGATACGCTGCCGGACTGGTGGGAGCGGCTCTACGGTCTCGACCCGTCCGTTGCGGACAACGACAGCGATGCGGACGGCGACGGGCTGGATAACGGCGCGGAGTACGCGCTGGGGATGCTCCCCAATGCGAATGACAGCGACGGCGACGGGATGGACGACGGCTGGGAGGTCGCACATGGTCTGAACGCGAGCGATGCGGGGGATGCCATGGAGGACAGCGACGATGACGGCCTCTCGAACCTCGCCGAGTATGCCGCCGGGAGCGACCCGTCGAACGCCGACAGCGACGGCGACGGCATCCCGGACGGGTGGG
>CAZSUE010000424.1:0-4890 GCA_964609045.1 uncultured archaeon
ACGATGAGACCGCGCCCACTGCGGTGCGGGTGCTGCTGGTCTCCCTCGCTCTCCGTCGCCATCGCCCACCGCACCAACCGTTCCACAGCTGCACAGCTCCGGAGATCGCTGGTGGAGCTGCCCCGACCCCGACCTCGGCCTGCAGGCAATAATTCCAACGGCACATCGGTGGCGCCCATATCAAGAAGGATGAGCGGTGATCGTGGCCACGGCGCAGGCGGGAGATCGCTGCTGACGCGCTCTCCACCTTTTTGCTCCCCCTCTCTCTCCCCATGGGCAACACGCAGATCGCCATCGTAGAAAAGATCGGAGACCAGATCACAGATGCGCGGCGCCATTCGGCTCTGCTCGTTGAGCCGTACCGTGGCCGGCACCGTCGGCGAACCAGATGAACCCACCCCGAAACGCTCGAAAAAATTGTTCCCGAACCACGATTTCACTTCCTCGTCATCGTCCGAGGTACAGACCGGTGGTAACTGGAGCGGGTCGCCGGCCACCACGATCCGCCGAAGCTTCAGCGCCAGCGCTCGAACGATGAACGGGAGCGCAACCATGCTCGCTTCGTCGATGATAAGCGTATGGATCTGTGGGAGGAGCGCGATATGGATCGTGAGGCTCGTCGCGGTGATCACCACCGCACGGGCCGCCTGCGCGCAACTCCGAAGAATGCTCGTCCGCTCGTTCTGGTACCGTTCGATCATCCCTTCCAGTGCTGCGCGGCGGTCGTGCAGTTCCAATGAATCCCGATCCACATCCGCTTGTTGGAGTGCGATCAATTCCTTTTGCGTTACGGCGATACGGTCGCTATACTCTTCGAGGATCTGCTGCCATCGCAATAAATGCCGGCGTGCGTCACTCTCCAGCTCGGGGTGCACCGGTCGTCCGATCCGGATCAGGTCTCCACCTTCGAGCGCGATCCGGTACCGCCTGCACCCGTCGTCGAGGGCGAGGAGCGCGAGGTCGGACGCGATATTCGTGGTGGAGACGATCAGGACACGCCGCCCCGCCCGGAGTTCTGCGGCACCGAGCTGGCCGACCATGAAGGTCTTGCCCGTCCCCGGTGGACCCCAGACGATGGATATGGGTCGACGCGCGACATTCATCGCCTCCCGTTGCCGCGCTCGTAGTGTTACTGGCGCATCGTTGGGAAGTGGTTCCAACGGTGGAGCGCTGGGCGCGTTGAACGACCAATCTTCCATCAGCCGACGATATCGACCTGGTAGCGGCTTTTCATCCTCGATGAAACGTTGCTGGCACCATTTCTCGAGCTCGCCGAGAAAATCGATGGGGAAGAGCGCGAGATAATCGCCCGGTACCGGCGGCTCGCCACGCTCGAGCCTGAACACGAGAAAACAGCCGGGCGCATCGTTCGAGATCTCGGTCACCGTCCCAAAGAGCTCAGCGACGGGGGCCAACGGTGCGCGGAAATGCTGCCGGGAGAGCTTCCGGACCTTCCCGTCGAGATACCGGTCCGGGTTCGGTAACTGGTTCTTGAGCGAGTACCCGATCTTGACGACAACCTCTCCGGTTTCGACCTCCACCGCGCGGATAGTGAACGGGCGCCGCGACCGCCGCGCATATCGCTCGACCACACGAGTGAGCCCGCGCGGGGTTTCGTCCACCGGTCGACGCATCGCCATGATCACGCCTCGAGCGTCCGAAGAAGCGTATTCAACCAATCGATGAGCGCGCGCACCGCAGGTGACGCACTTTCCTCTATCCTTCTCTCCAGTGCTTCGATCGTTGACGGTGGGTCGTATCCGCCCTTTATAGCCGCAAGTTGAGCGATGCCCATGGCGCCGAGCGAATCGTCGGCCTCGAACCGCGCCTGGGCGGCGGCGTTCAGAAGCGCCGCGTCGGTGCAGCTGCGTAGCTCTGCGCGTAGTTCTTCGAACGAAATGCGCGGCATGAACACCATCTCTCCACCATCTTCGCCCCTCGCCGTTCGATCATCTTTCTCCTCGATAGAGACGAACGCCTCTGCATCGCGAAGCACTTCCAATAGCATGGGACGATCTGCATGCTCAGTCGCCGCCAACGCCCGGGTCACAATGGATATGAGCCGATACTGCGGTGGTAAGCGGTCGAGCGTGTCGAGACGGTCCAACGTCTTTGCGGCTTCGCTCCACAGCGCGGCGTCGAGCTGGCTCTTGGCAACCATGATCAGCTCGTCCTCGAACATGACCCGCGGGGACGGGATGTCGTGGAGTCGCTCGTTGACGCCCAATCCCTTCACCACCAGTTTGCTCTCGATATAGGTCATTTTGAAGCGTCGTGCCGTCGCGAACGCACCGAGCACCGCTGCGGTCGCTTTCCTCCCAGAGGTCACATCGACACAGACGCGGTTGCTCCGTGGGCTCCCTCGAGCGCGATAGATCGATTCCACGATATCCATCACACGCATCGCCTCGACACCGTCGCCAATATCATAACGATCATAGCTCCCGGTCGTACGCCCAGTAAACTCGATCACACGCTCTGCGATAGGCTCGGTCCGCGGTGTTGTCAACAGTGCGATGAACCCAGCGGGGTTGGCCAGTACTGCAAGCGTTGGTGAATACGGTTGCGTCCCTACCGGAACATAAAGCAAATCGACATTCGGTCGTGAGCCAGCGCGTCGTTTGAACCGGTCGCAGGCGAGAGGGAAGATTTGGTCCTCGTACAACTCGACCTTTTGCTCATAGCTCTCAAGCGCCTCGAGCGCGCGAATGAGTCTGTCGATATCGCGATCATGGGTCATGGCCATCCTTCACACACCTCAACTTCAACAATATGATAGGATAGGATAGGATAGGATAGATGATAATAAAGCTGTGGGAGGGCGCAAACGAGTTCAAAGCGGCGTCTCGACGCGGGGCGTGCCGACCACCCACTGCCGCACCTGGTTCCTATTGAGGGTGTCCGCGGTCGTAGTGCACGATCGTTTTGCTCCCTATCACAAACGAGCTGCGTAGCAGTCGGTCCGTCCTCTGCTCCGCGGTTATTTCGTGTCCCTCACGGGAACACCCTTCCATTATCGCTCCCGATTTGTGCCGAGGACCGTCGCGTGGTTGTTCAGCTCATCGCTCTCGGCGAGCGTGTTATCGATATCGATGAGGATGTAGAGCGGACCCGCCAGCGAAGTTTTGATCGTATCGTAGATGGCGGTTGCATTGTCGCGCGTCGAGATCGCGTATCGCTCGATGCAGCGGCTACCGTTGTACGGGTCGCCGTCGAAGAGGCCCAAGACCCAGTCGCCGAGCATATACCCGTCCGTATTCTCGATAGAGAGCCACAGCTTCACGCGTTCCGACCCGACATTCATATATGCGCCCCCGGTCAGTTCGATGTCGCCGGCCACGCAACCGTAATCGTGGATCGTTTCCACGAACGCGTAACCCGCCACCGACCCTTCACCGATCCGTCCGCTGACATGACACGCACCCTCCCAGAACGGCTTCAACGGCGAAATGTGCTTGATCCTCGTCCGATACGCCACCTCCTGGTCGACCACCAGCGGGTCGAGGTCGAGATGGAGATCGAGCTGTGGGATATAGAGCGACCAGCCGGAAGAGTAGAGCACGCCGGTGGCGGGGCTGCGCCAGTAGTCATTGAACTCGAGATAGAACGGCGGCACCGTCTCATCATAGCGAAGGTGGATCGTCGAACCGTCCGCCCGCACCACCGACACATATTTCCAGATCGGATAACGCGGCGAATCGCCGTAGAGATTGAAGACCATGATCTGCCAGTCGCATTCGAGTGTGATGGCGAACCAGTCCCAGTCGGTGGGGAACGCGAAATTGCCCCATTGATGGTCCATCCATGCGCTCCCGTTCACTGCCACCGTCCGACCATCACCATCGGGGGTGAGGTTGCCCGATACATCGAGGTCCGTAAGCGAATAATAAGATGACTCACCCAGCCCCATGCGGATCGCTCCGTCGCCGTCGACGATCAACGGCGCACCCTCGGTGGTCAAGATTAGGTTCAGTGCGAACGACGGTGCGTTAAAGACCAATCGGTACCGAAAGAGCGACAGACCCGCCTGTGCCAGTTGTGCCTCCGAATAATCGAGCTCGAGATGATCGGACGCCGCGTGATGGTCGACACGGTGAAACGAATAATAGGTGTGGTCGCCCGTCTTTGTATTGAGGATCGATGCGGCGGCGGCGCCGTATTTGAAGAAGCTCACCATGAAATGATAGACCGTCCCCCGCTCGCCGGTGAGACGACCGTTGAGGTACCACCATTCGACCCCCACGCCGCGGTGCGCACCCTCGTCGCGGGGGAAGTGGAACGGACCGTGGCGTTGGGTTTCCCAACCGCTCACTGGCTCGGCCGCAGAGTCCGGCGTGGTTTCGCGCCGACCGACCAAATCCCGTTGAGCAACCTCCTCCAGCGCAGGCTGAACGATGACGCCGATGAGCCCGGCCAACACCGCGCTGGCTACAAGAAGGATGACCGTTACAATAGAGAGCCAGTACCCATATCTCCTTTCCGAAGCGCGTAGTGGCCGGGATGTTGGATAGTTGCGTGCAAGTTGCCTCGACATAACGACCGCGACCATCGCTGCGTCGCCATGAGTGCCAAAAGAGGATGGAAAAAAGGACGATCGTCGACGAGCGATATTCGATCGATCGATGATCATGGACCATGGCGAGCGCGGAGCGCGTAGAATAGAGCAGCCCGAACTTTTAACACTATTGGTCCACCCAGCAGATTCTCTCGAGCCATCGTTGGGCTACACGAGAATGACATGGAATGCGGCCGCGACGAGGCGACGAACATGAGGACCGAACCGTGGCTGACCGAGAACGAAGGCGCAACCAAGCCTATAGTTATGTTTCATAGTGTAACAATTTCGAACCCCGACATTTTGTCATACTTTCCGAAGGGGGTCGAGATTTT
>CAZSUE010000425.1:0-4885 GCA_964609045.1 uncultured archaeon
TAGCGGTGTGCGGGGAGCGGGGAGCGGTTAGCGGGGTGCGGTTAGCGGTTAGCGGTATGCGGGGTGCGGTTAGCGGTGTGCGGGGAGCGGTTCGCGGTATGCGGGGTGCGGGGAGCGGGGAGCGGTTAGCGGTATGCGGGGTGCGGTTAGCGGTTAGCGGTATGCGGGGTGCGGTTAGCGGGGGACGATTGGTGGTTTGGGGCCGCCCCCCAGTCATTCTTCTCTTTTTCATCCACTTTTATCTGAAGCAAAGCAAAAGACCTTTCACAAACTTCCCCAATAAGGTTTTGGTTCACGGCATTTGAAAAAAAGTCATTCACCGCCAGCTCTTCTGCGAACACTGCTATGTCATTTGTGCACCCTCCAGAAAGTGTGACGAACCGTCATGCTTTTCGCTTGTAACAATGATGATGCTATCGTGGCACGGCACCCTCACATTCACACGAGCTGGTGACGCTCCCTTGAGTTTGGCAAAGATAACGAGGTATGATATGAGGAACCGAGTGGTGAAGAAAAAGGTCTGCCTCCTCGGCGACGCGGCGGTTGGAAAGACGAGTTTGATCAGACAGTATGTCCATGGCGTCTTCGACGATGCCTATAGTGCCACCATCGGCGCGGTGATCACGAAAAAGGCGCTCAGCGACATCTTCGGATTCGATCTCTGGCTCGTGATCTGGGATATCATGGGCAGACATTCGGTGGATGAGATACCGAAGAACTATGTCGAGTATGCCTCCGGTGCAGTGATAGTCGCAGATGTCACGCGTGAGGGGACGATCCAAAATCTTACGGATTGGACCGACCTCTTCGTTTGCCATGCGGGTGAACGCCCCTATCTCTATGTCATCAATAAACGCGATCTGGTGGAGAAAGCCGCGGTAGAGCGTGCGCGGCGGTCGGTGGAATCGCTCGCAACCGAAGCGCCCCTCTCGATACTTGTCACCAGCGCGAAAACGGGCGAGAATGTGGAACGCCTTTTTCAGATACTCGGCCGCGCCATGCTCGAGAGCGATCTGGAACGCGAAGATATCGATACGAAAACCTACCACTCGCAAGATCCAGCGTGGTGAGATAATGCACGCGACCGATCCGGCTGATCCGGCTGAGAAAATAGCGCAAAGGGACCATTACACCCAAATAGTAAAACAGCGCTATCACCAATTACGATATCAATGTCCAAATCGAATGAAATACTCAAAAAGAAGCTCTGTCTCCTCGGCGATTTTGCGGTGGGGAAAACAAGCCTCATACGGCGGTTCGTGTGCGGTATTTTCGAGGAGAAGTATGTGGCGACGATCGGGACGGTGATCACAAAGAAAGTCCTTTCACCCATGGACGGCTATCAAGTGGAATTGATGATCTGGGACATTATGGGAAGTCACGACTTCGATCGCATCCCCGATAACTATATCCGCGGTTCCGACGGCGCCATCATTGTATCGGATCTCACGCGGCCGGAGACGATCGCGCATATCCCGCTCTGGATCGATCATCTGCGGTCGCTCTCACCCAACGTGCCTATGGTATTATTGGGAAACAAGACCGATCTGATGGACGAGACGCTCTTAGAAAAAACATCCTCGCGGCTGAGCGCTCTGAGCGATCGATATGACAGCCGCCACTTTCTCACCAGCGCAAAGACCGGCGATCATGTCGATACGGTCTTTACCTATCTGGGTGAACGACTCATCGTTGCCACCCTGGAACATGATGACGCGATCGGGGTATGAGATGTCAACGGAAGAACAGCCCCACGATACCGCCGCATGGGTATCCCTCTATCGTGCCGTGCTCGACGCCGAACAGATCGGGTTCCTCATCACCGACTGCCAACATATCATTCTCGATGGAAACGATCGTGCATTCGACCTCCTCGATATCGACCGCGAGGAATCGATCGGTCACCGTGTTTCCGGTGTCCTCCCCGAGTTCGTCGGGCTCGAGGACGAGGTGCGTGACCTCTTTTTACGCCAAACCGAAGTGATCGAGATCCCGGACATCGTCTATTATCGTTCAGAAGCGGAAGCGGATGGTTCCACAAGCCACCCTCCTCACGCAATGGACGCTACGGAAGCGGATACGGTTACGGATACGGTTACGGATACGGATACAAATACGGAGCTTGGAAAATATTTTTGCACGATCCGGAACTATCCCCATTTCAACGAACACGGCGAGATCGTCGGTTCGATCGTCACCATCGTGGATGTGACCGAACAGGCGCAGTTGAAACAACAAATGATGCAGCAGCGCAACGAACTCGAACTCGTGAACCTCCAGCTTCAAGAGGCGAATCGCGCGATCATCAAACTCAACAATTTCAAGTACGAGATGCTTTCGAGGGTCTCTCACGAGTTCCTCACACCGTTGAACCATATTCTCGGCTATTCGGAATTGATCCTGGACGGAGTCTACGGTTCAGTTGAGGGGACGATGCACGAAGTGATCGCGAAGATCGATGTGAAGGGACGAAAGCTGCTACGCCTGATCAAGGATTTCATTCGGCTCTCGAAAATCGTTGCGAATAATATCGACTGGCAATTCGAGCCGATCCAGCTGGACGCACTCATCGACGATGTCCTATTGAATTATCGCGAGAAAGCAACCAGGCGAGATCTGGAGCTGATCGTGGAGACCGACTCCGACCTCCCCACCATTCAGAGTGACCCGGTCAAGATCAGTGAGGTATTGCGCAAGGTATTGAATAATGCATTCAAATTCACAGAGGAAGGTTCGATCATCGTCCGTGCAGGGGCGGTCACCTCGCTGCCCGAGTGGGCGCAACGAGCCACGATCCCGCGCGAACGAACAATGGACGAGGAAGGGAGCAAAAAGATTATAGTCGTTATCGAAGATAGCGGCATCGGGATGGTGGCGAGTATGATCGATTCGATCGTCGCACCGTTCGTCCAAGCCGACGGTTCGACGACGCGCGAATTCGGTGGGGTCGGTATCGGGCTAACGATCGCATGTCATTATATCCGACTCCTCGGCGGTCAATTTACGATCGAGAGCTCACCTGGAGAGGGGACCGCATTTCAGTTGCTCCTCCCACTCACGCCTCCAGACAGGAACGAAGCGAAAGGAGCGATCAAGCGTGCAACACACGATACTGGTAACGGAAGATAACCCAGAAAGTCTCGAACTCGCGCGGGTCATCCTCGATCACCACGGCTATCGTGTGCTGACGGCAACGAATGGCCAGGAAGCATTGACGGTCGTACGAGAAGAGCGGCCGGATCTCATATTGATGGACCTCTCGCTCCCCGTCATGGACGGCTGGACCGTGATTCGAAAACTGAAGGCCGACCCGGAGCTCGGTTCCATCCCGATCATCGCCATGACGGCGTTTGCAATGGACGGTGATGAGGAGGAGGTACGCAAGGCCGGTGCGGACGGGTATATCTCCAAACCGATCGATATACAGTATATGGTCGAGACCATCGCTCAATTCTTGTAAAGTTACCATAGAGCGCTCATTCGCTGCAGAGCGCATGAGTAATATATTTTTTGCCAAAGAGCTAAATATCAGGCCCTTTGAATGAAATGTGCCTATGGCGGCGCCGCGTCCCGGCTATAGGAGATCTTTGGCGTGGGCGTTTTCGCACCCACGTGTCGATCTATCGCCATCTCGACTCGTTTCCTCTCGTTTCCTCTCTTGTTCGTCGACATTTCTCATCGTTCTCACGCGTTCGAACGCGCACGCCACCGCCTCCTCGGCATCGGCGGCCGTACTGAACAGCCGCTCGTCCACCGGCCCCGCTTTGGCAAGCTCCCAGCTCGCGATGGCCACCACCGGCGTGCCGATCGTGAGCGCGAACGCGATCTCCGAGAGCGTCCCGTACCGTCCGTCGACGGCGATACAGACGTCCGCGCTGTGCACGATCACGACATTCCTCGCCTCGCCCATCCCCGTGGCGATGGGGATATCGACATAGCGGTTCGCGCCCGCTCTCGTCGCGCCGGGGAGAATGCCGATGGTGGTCCCACCGGCGCGCTTCGCGCCGCGACAGGCCGCCGCCATCACCCCGCCGCGGCCGCCGCAAACGAGGAGTGCACCCCGCGCGGCGATCCGTTCGCCCACCTCTTCTGCGATTCGCGCGAATCGCGCATCGATCGCGCTGCCACCGATCACACCCACGATCGTCGTTAGCGTCGTCGTTGTCATCGTATCTCACATCTATTTCATTCATTCATTCATTCATTCATTCATTCATTCATTATCGTCCGTTGTATATATTCCTATTTCGACCCGAATTGTCGAAAGAGGAGTATCGCGATAAGGAGCACGATGACGGATGTCGCCACGATCACTGTAAGAACGATGAACATGGGAGCGCTGCTCCATGCGGCGCCGCGGAGATAGAGCGTGGTCAACGCATCGGTCACATCGTAGCTCGGGATGAACCGCCCGTGGTTGGCGGTCGACGCCGATGGCGCCACCGCGGAGACGAATATGCCGACGATCATCTGCGGGATGATGAAGATGAACGAGACGCCGGTGGCGGCGCGCGGTGTGCGTGTGATAGTGGCGGTGATGAGCCCGAACCCGACGCAACAGAGCGCAAAGCGCGAGACGATGAGATACACCATGAGAAACCCCATGAGACCCATGAGATACACCATGAGATACGCCGCCGCAGTGGTATCGCGCCGCTACCCGACAACGGCAGCCATGGCGAAGATGACCGGTCCTCGGTCTACAAAAAATGCCGATCAAAGCGGCTCGAATTCGTCCATTTCGAACTCGTCCATCTCGAATTCGATCTCATCGTCCTCATCGCTCACAGCGGCGTCGCGCTGGTCCGCCTCGATCCGATCCAGCACCTTTTGGGTCTGATACGGTCCCACGATGATCTCCAGCGATTTCTTCAGGTTCTCCACC
>CAZSUE010000426.1:0-4882 GCA_964609045.1 uncultured archaeon
ACCGTATCCTCTTATTCGTTACGGCACCCTTTCCGGAATTGTGACCGATAGCGGGGGGACACCGTTATCCTCGGTCTCGGTGAGCATCGTCGGCCACCCGCAGTACGGCGCGCTTACAGATAATAATGGGGCATATTCTATCACTGCCGTCCCGATCGGCACCTATACGATCCGCTTCTCGAAAGCGGGCTATACGAGCGCGGAGATTTCGGCGGTCGAGATCCTTCCGGACACGGTGACCGAGGGTGTGAACGCAACATTGACCGCGCTGGGGGGCGCGATCGGCGGTCGGATCACAGACCACGACCTCGACCCGATCGAAGCGGCGCGGGTCAGCATCCTCGGGTTGCCGCAATACAATACGACCACCGACCAGATGGGCGCCTATCTCCTCAGCGGCCTGGAACCGGGAAACTATACGCTGTGCGTGACGAAGAACGGATATGCGGACCTCTATCTGATCGGTCTGCGATTAAGAGAGGGTGAACCGCGCCTCTATGCCAACGGCTCGATGACGGCGTTGGCGCTCACCGGCGGGGTGCAGGGCACGGTATACGACGGGGGAGGCGACCCTCTGGATGGTGTGACGCTGCGCATCCGAGGTCCGGTTTATCTCAACGAAACGGAGAGCGCAGCGAACGGGAGCTATGCCTTCATATACCTCCCACCGGGGAGCTATTCGCTCACGGTCACGGCGACGGGATATTCTGAGAAGACGATATTAGGACTGCTCGTCGAGACGGGAGCGATGACCACCCGCGACATCCACCTCGAACCGCTCCCGCTCCCCTTCGACCTCGTTATGGGGCCGGTCGTCGATACGAACGGCGGGGCATTAGAGGGTGTTTCCGTCACCTTCTCTTGTGTGGAAGAGGATTTCACTGTAACCTCAGCGACCAATACCAGCGGCTTCGTGAGCTTCGCGTCACTACCGGCGACGCTCCGTGGCCAGTCGGTCACTCTCCAGCTCCAAAAAGCGGGGTACGAGAACAAGAGTATCGAGGGGCGCACCATTTCGGTTGAGGGCGCGCTCACGCTCAGCCTCGCTGATCGGACATTGACTCCCGACCCGTCGCATGGTCCTACGATCATCGTCACCATCGGGCCGTTCATCGATGCCGACAGCAACCCGCTTGCGGATGTGAATCTGACACTCGGCCGTGAGAGCGGTGAGCGCGCGTTCGCGAGAGATACCGACGCAAGCGGTCTGGCGCGGTTCGGTACCATCCCCGGGCACTGGATCGGAGACGCGCTCACCATCACCGCTGGAAGAACGGGCTATCGTGAAAAGGTCCTCACCGGGAAGCGGTTGGATGAGGAGGGGGGTCTGAACCTCACCGTGGCGGAACGGACGCTTCAGCGGATCGCAAAGAGCGTCTTCAACCTGACGATCGGACCGGTCCATGATAGAGATCATGCCGCTCTCGAGGGGGTGAGGGTGAGGATCGAACGCGCCGATGCGGGAACCCTCATCGGGTATACTGGCCCGGACGGGAATATCCGATTTGCGGACCTCGCCGCTGGGATGAAAGGTGGTGCGGTGACTATCGTTCTTGAGAAGGAGGGCTACGAAACGAAGAACCTCACCGAGAAGCTGATCCGTGAGGACGGAACGATCGAAGTTTCCGACGCGGAGTTGACACTCGAAGTACTCCCGAGTGAGGAGGAAGAGGTTGAGGAGGACGCGTTTTTCTGGCACTGGCTCCTCATCATCGTCGTCGTCATCGTCGCGGTCGTGCTCATCCTCGCACTCCTCACGCGATCGCGTCAACGAGAAGCGCCGGCGGAGATGGGGGCACCCATGTACGAGCTGGGAGAGGGGTACGAAGAGGGACGAACGACCGGTGGCGAAGCGTACGATGATGAGGGGTTATTGCTCGGATCGACTGCGATAGACGGTGACGAATATATGGGTGGCGAACCGACGAACACCGCTGCGACCGAAGTTGACGACGAGGGCGAGGGCGAGGACGAGATGGTGCCACTGGACGCCCTGAGCGAGCGGCCGTTCGATGAGGATGACGCGCTCTTATATGAGGGGGCAAAGGAGGATGAATGGGAGGAGTTTGATAGCGAAGGATGGGACGAGGAGATCGGAGCCGTAGAAGAAGGGGGCAACGGGGCGCAAGAATCAATGTTAGAGGGTGAACCGGGGGTGGAGATGGAACCGCCGGAGCAATTTGGTGCTGAAGCGTACGAAGCGCACGATGAATATGAGGAGTTCGAGGGGTTCGAGGGGTTCGAAGACCTCGATGAATGGGACGATGAAGACGAAGCTGAAGATGAAGAGATGGATATCGACGCGATATTCGACCTCGACATAGGTGGGGATGAAGAATACTGAATCGGTCCGGTATAGTGGCAATTCAACCCCCAAATGCCGGGTTGGGGTATGTGGATTAATGTGGCATTTTATCAGTCCGGAAGAAAAGAGAGGAAGAGCTATCCACAACGCGCCATACCGAAAAGCTCTGAGCCGTCCCCCGAAGCGCTTGAGGCGTGAAGGGGCGCTGCCGTGGAACGCAGCGGAACGTGCCGCGTCCGCATGAATAAGACATACGAACAATTCCAGCCAATTGCAACCTCTAATGGGTCGGCAATGGCGCAGGGTTCCTATCACGCGCAGAAGTCAGGAGGACGCGCGGAGGGAGCGCGGACCCCCCCACGCCCCCTTTAACCGCGGATGTACACGGATGAAGAGAGAAAAAGAGTACGTTTGGATCGCTGCACGGTGGAATGGTCACGAAGAAGGCGAGAAGAGGGCCATCCACGACGCGCCATACCGCCCAGCTCTGAGCGACGCCCCGAAGCATTTCAGGCGCGAGGGGGCAGCCGTGGAACGCGAGTAAAATGTGTGAAATGGGGCGGGTCTTTGTACAGATGGCCGGAGACGCGCACACGACGGCCACACGAAGTGAGAACGGAGTTATTGCGCCATTGTACCGTTGGCTTGACACGAGCCGATCTCAGCAAGCGCCTTATTGAATGAAATGGGTTCGCGCCTCTTGTGCCACGAACAGTGACGAGTTCGGCACCTCGCTATCCCCACCTAGCGGTTGCCAGCCCCGAGAGCACCCGGATCGGTGTGCCACTTTCTGCCGTTTTCCGTTCGCCTTAGCTGAAACAATAAGGCCTCCACACGCACACGCACACCCACAATAGTATATTTTATATTCTTACATACCTCACGAGCTCCCAGGTCCAAGGTCGCCAATAGAGGCTCGAAAATCGAGGAGGCACCAGAGGCGTCAGCACGCGCCATTCGTCCCAAAGATTCAATACCAATCGGCCGCTACCCTCGCCCACACCGAACCACGCCAGTGATCCCTATGTCGCCGCAGAACCGCCCGAACCTCCGCCGCTCCATCCTCGTCGAAGAAACGCTCGAGGGGCTCTCACCGATCCAGACGATCATGAAGATGGCCGAAGCACGCAATATCCGTGAAATGGGGCTCGACCCCGACGATGTCATCTCGTTCGGCGGCGGCTGGTGCAACCACGCGGCGCCCGACGCGCTCGTCGACGCTTATCGCGAGATCGTCAACGACCGCGCACAGTTCCATGCCAGCGGCCGCTACAGCGCCATCGCCGGTGATCTCGAATGCCGCCGCCAGCTCTGTCGGTTCGAAGCCTCGGTCTTTGGTCTCAACGGTCTCGAACCGGCCAATATCATCCTCGGCCAGTCCTCCACGCAGCTCTTTTCCGATACGCTCCGCACCATCGCCGACCCGGGCGACGATATCGCGTTTTTCGACCCCACCTATGCCAACTACGCCAACGCGGTCAAGTGCGCGCTTAAGGGGTCGAAGATGCGGTTCGTCCCCGCGCTCGATCCCGATCGCTGGTCGTACCTCGACGATGCGATGGAAGCGCATTCGCTCGATACACTCAAAACGCGCGCTGAGGAGGGGGTTCGCGCATTGGTCGTGCCGGTCCCGGACAACCCCACCAGCCAGATACCCAACGACCGATTCCTCCGTGCGGCCCGCGAGATTTTCGAGGATGCAGGCGGCTACCTCGTCGTCGACCACGCCTACAAGACACTCTGGTTCGGTGACATGCCACGCTCGTTTGCATGGTCGCCTATCGAGCACCCGAACCTGATCACCATCCATTCCAATTCGAAATGGCTCTCCAGTTTGGGGCGGCGGCTCGGGTGGGTCGAGGCGTCGGAGGCGGTGGCGGCGGGTCTCGAGAAGCTCAACGAATCGTCGCTCCTCTCGCCCGATACGCTCCATAGCATGGCCACCGCGAGGTTCATCGACGAGACGCTCGAGGACGGCGCGCTCGGGCGCTATATCGAAGATACGCGCACCCTCTACATGCAAACCGCGGAAGTGCTCGTCGACGCCATCGACGACCTCCTCGGGTGGCGGCGGCTCAAACCGCAAGGCGGGCTCTATACCTGCTGCCCCACGCCCGATGGCGAGGAGCCGTTCGCGTTCGTCAACCGCACGCTCGAGGCCACGGGCGTCCTCCTCATCCCCGGCACCGGGTTCGGACCCAGCATGGCGCGCGCGGTGCGGCTCTCGTACGGGCCGCTCTGCTACGACCACGATCGCATCCGTGAAGGGATCCAGCGTGTGGCGGACTATATTGGCGGGCAATGAGCTCATATTGTATTGTATTGTATTTCTCATTCGTCATCTCATGCCTGTCGCTTATGTTGCACAATCACGATGGTGAGCCCGCACGCAAGTCCCCTCTTGGCTCAGCAGAACGGGCGCACTGACGCAAGTCTAGAGGTGCTGGCCGGATCGTGCGCAGTTCCCGACCTGGCTCAGCAGATCGTGCGTGCTGAGGCATCTCTAGAGGTGCTGACCAGGCCGCGCGCCCTTCCCGACTTGGCTCAGCAGATCGTGCGTGCTGAGGCAAGTCTAGA
>CAZSUE010000427.1:0-4866 GCA_964609045.1 uncultured archaeon
ATAGTGTATCTGCGGATGTTCATCCAGAAGCGCACAGAGGGGTTCATGCAGACGGGCATTCAGCTTGGCGCGTACGTGGAGCGCGACAACCTCCTGTAGCGAGAGTCCTGCCCGGGGGTACCGAGTGGATACGCAGCGCATCGTCGTCGTAGAAGACGAAAACATCGTTGCACTCGACATAAAGCTCCAGCTCGAGCACCTCGGGTACGTGGTGCCTGCCGTCTTCGCGAGCGGTGAGCGCCTGCTGGACGGGCTTCCGGAGCTGAATGCCGATCTCGTGTTGCTGGACATCGTGCTCAAGGGCGAGCTCGACGGGGTCGAGACGGCGAAACTGGTCAAGGAACGGTTCGACGTCCCGGTAATCCTTCTGACGGCGCTCGACACGCAGGAGACGCTCGAGCGCGCGAAGTTCGCGCAGCCGTTCGCGTTCATCGTCAAGCCGTTCGATGAGCGGGAGCTGCGCAACGCGGTTCCCTAGCGCGTCGGCAGCATGGACGGTAAGCGAATAGTTGCCGTCGCCGCGCAGTTGCGTGCTGTCCACGACAAGTTCATAATAACCGCTGGTCATGTTCCGTGAACCGGGGGTACGGTTGATCGCGGTGGGCTCCGGGGAGTTTGAAGTGATAAAATCGATCGAGAATGTGAGATTCTCGATGCCCACGGCGTCGGTGGCAGCGGCTCGGAGGGCGAGCTGCGCCGTGGACAGCTCGTCGGTGAGCGGTGCGACGATGGCCAGTGCGGGCGCGTCGTTGTTGACGATCACCGCAAATGTCTCTTGCGCGGTGAGACCGCCGGCGTCCACCGCACGTACGGTGATGGTATGGGAACCGTCGCGGTAGGCGGTGGTATCCCAGCGGGTATTGGCGGTGATGGGCTGCCAACCGCCCGCATCGATCTTGAACGCGACGCTCACCGGTGACGCGTCCGTGGTCTCGACCGCTATCGGGAACTGACCAAAGACCTCCTCGCCGGCAATGGGCGAACTGATATTGAGCGCGGGGGCGTGGGTATCGATACGGAAGCTGACATTCTCCGCCGGTGTGGTCGTCCCGTAGCTGTCGACGGCCTCTGCGCTGAGGTTGTAGTCGCCGTCCGATAGGAGCGTGGTATCGAGCGCGAGCTCGAAGTAGCCGCTGGTACTATTGAACTGCGTTATCGTATCGGCGATCGCGGTGGGCGTGCCGTCGGTGTGGGTGAGCGTGACGGTTACATAGTCGAGCCCGTTGTCGTCGTCGGCGGCGACCCGGAGGCGGGTCTCGCCACGCAATGTCTCGTCGGCGATGGGCGCGACGATCTCGCAGGCGGGGTTCTCGTTATTGACGACGACGGTGACGGTCTCGATGGTACGATGACCGGCTTCGTCGTCGGCGCGTAGTGCGAGCGTATGGAACCCGTCGGCGATGGTGGTGGTGTCCCATTCCGCTGTCGTGAGGACAGGGTGCCAGTCGCCAAGATCGACGCGATACTGGAGCGAGCCCGTTAGTGGAAAGAAATCGTCGAAGCTGGCGCTGATATTGTAGATGCCAGCGACCTCGGCGTACTGCTGTGGTGCAGTAATATCGAGCGTGGGTGCGTGCGTGTCCACATAGAATGTGCGAGTCAGCGTCGTCTGGGTGCCGTAGGTATCGGAGACGACGACCGAAAGCTGATACTGATCGTCGTCGAGAACGGTGGCGGTATCGACCCCGAGTTGATAGTAGCCGGTGGTGGCGTCGAAGGTGGCTTGCGCCGCGTCGATGGGTGTGGCGGTGGTGGTCGTACTGTTGATGGTGAAGGCAACGCTCGCGATACCGACGGCGTCGCTGGCTGCGACCTGGACGGTCATGGGGCCGGTGACATACCGCTCGGCGCGGGGCGCGACGATGGTCGCCGCGGGTGCGTCGTTATTGACCATGACCGGGATGGAAATGCGTGTGGTATGGCCAGCGCGGTCGGCCCCCTCGAGCGTGACGGTATGTGCGCCGTCGGGCACATCGTCCGTCTGCCATATTGCAGCGGTGTTCATGGTCACCCAGCTCCCCGCATTGATCTTGTACCGGAGCGTGGTGGGGAACGCATCGTCGAGGGTGGCGTTGATCTCGTAATCTCCCGAGACATTGGTATTTGGGGCGGGCGTTACTACCTCGATCTCGGGCGCGTGGTTATCCACATGGAAGAGAACGCTTCGGGGTGCGGATGCGTTATCGTACGCGTCATAGAGTGTGGCGTTGAGGGTATAGGTCCCATCTTCGAACGCGGTGCGGGTGTCGATCACGAGTTCATACGCATCGCTGGTGCTGTTATAGCGCGCATGCGTGTCGTTGATGGTGGTCGGCGCGCCGTGGGAGCCGTTGACGCTGATCTCGACACGGTCGACGCCGACGATGTCGGAGCCGCTGACGCGTGCCGTTATGGCCCCTTCGACGAACTGGTGGGGGGTGGGCGCGATGATGGTGCAGCTCGGCGGCGCGTTGTTGACGACCACCGTCTGCTCGATGAGTGTGGTCCGGCCCGAGGCGTCGGTGGCGCGGACGCGGAGCGTATGCTCGCCATCGGTGAGCGCGGTGGTATCCCAGATGGGCGCATTGGGGTCGAGCGTGCGCCACGACCCGGCATCAACGCGATACGAGAGAGTGGTGGGGAAGATGTCCGTCACCGTGAGGTCCATTTCATAGTGGCCGTAGACCTCTGCGAACGGTTGCGGGTCGATGAGCTCGAGCGCGGGCGGCGTATTATCGATGGAGAAGGTGCGCTGGATCGTCGTCGTGTTGCCGTACGCGTCGGTTACCGTGACATTGAGCGTATAGTTGCCGTCCTCGAACTGCGTCGTATCGAGCGCCAGCTCAAAGTAGCCGTTGACGCTGTTATATTGCGCCGGGACGCCGTCCACCGGTATGGAGGTGGTACTATTGACGGTGACGAGGATCGTATCGATCTCGTCGAGCGATTCGCCGGCGGGCGAGATCTGCACGGTGAATATATCGTCGACGAAGCGGCCGGGGCTCGGCGCGGCGATGCTGATGGCGGGGTCGTCGTTATTGACATAGACGGAAATCGCGGTGCTCGTCGTGTGCCCGGCGGGGTCGGCGGCGCGGAGTTCGAGCGTGTGCGCGCCCTCGGCGAGCGCGCTGGCGTCCCATTCCGGTGTGGCGCCTGCGTCGACGGGTTGCCATGGGTTCGTATCGGCGCGGAACTCGAGCGTGCTCGATGCGGCGAAGGCATCGTCGACATAGGCGTCGATGTTCACGAGGCCGTAGACCGCGTCATGGTCCTGCGGCGCGACGAGGACGATGGTGGGTGCGTTGTTATCGATATGGAAATCGACACTCTCGTCTGTGGAGCGGTTCTCGAAGCGGTCGACGGCATAGGCGTCGAGGGTGTAGTTCCCGTCGTCGAGCGCAGCGGTATCCAGTGTGAGGCGGTAGGTCCCAGAGGGGGCATGGAACGATGCGGCGACGCCGTCGTACGCGGTGGGGGTGCCGGTATCGGTATCGTTGATGGTGCAATAGACCGCGTCGATCCCGAGCGCATCGCTGGCGGTGAGGATGAGTTCGACGCCGCCTTCGAGGTATTGGTCCTCGACGGGCGCGAGGATGGAGAGCGTGGGGTCGTCGTTATTGACCCATACGGTGCGCTGGAGGGTGGTGATATGGCCTGCGTCGTCGCTGACGCGGAGCGTGATCGTACGCTCACCGTCGTTGTCATTCGTCGTATCCCAGTCGTTGCCAGATGCGAGCGGCTGCCAGGTGCCGAAACCGATACGGAACTCGATATCGTCGTCATTTGCGAAGGTATCGCTGACGGTGGCGTGGATGTCGATCGCGCCGTAGACCTCCGCATGGTCGTTCGGCGCACTCCAGAGGAGATTGGGCGGCGTGTTATCGACGGCGACCTCGCGCTGGACGGTGACGGTGTTCCCGCCGCTGTCGGTGACGGTGACGGTGATGGTGTACTCGCCATCATCGAGCTGTGCGGTATCGACCGCGAGCTCGTAGTTGCCGCTGCTTTCGTTCAGCCCTGCGTCGGCGTCGAGCGCGATGATGCTTCCGTTCTCGAGGCTGACGCTCACCGTATCGATGCCGACGGCATCCGTCGCGGCGACCCTCACGAGGAACTCGTCTGCGAGAAACTGGCCGCTCTGCGGCGCAATAAGTGTGACACCGGGCGCGTCGCGGTTCACATGGACGGTGACGGCGGCGGTCTCCTCGTTCCCGATGGCGTCTTTTGCGCGGAAAGTGATCGCGTGCTCGCCGTCGGCGAGCCCGAGCGTGTCGAGCGTGACATTGAAGACTTGCTGGGGTGTGTCCTTTGGCGTGGGAATCTGATCGCCGATCCAGTCGGCACCAGTATTGGTATCGATGATGGGTGTACGGATGATCGTCTCGCCCTCATCTGCGGAACCGAAACCCGGCCATTCGACCCCATCGATTGGATCATCTGTTGGATCGTAAAGTTGCAATACATCCCCACTTGGCTCATTATTTAAGGAGGGTAATGCCCCCGCGGCATCGATGTCCGGTGTAAATCCAAACCGAGAGGTGAAATCTGGCCCATTGTCGGAGATGATCGCTGCCTCACCCGGCGCGAGCCAGATATCGCTCCCTATCGTGAAATTGTTTCCATCCTCGTCCTCTATGGTATATCCATTGAGGTTGATGTAGTTCGAGGTCGGGTTATAGAGCTCGACCCACTCACCAGTATCGCCGGATTCATCAACCGCATCGTAGAGCACTTCGGAAAAGACGATGTCGTCCATGGTCGACAGCTCATTCCATGCTCCGTCATCGATCCGGTATTCGACATCTTGCAGCCCGACATCGTCGATGGCGACAGCGAGCTCCGTGGTCTCGCCAACGATGGCGTCGTTCGCGGGCGACATCACGGTGG
>CAZSUE010000428.1:0-4863 GCA_964609045.1 uncultured archaeon
CATGGAAACGGAAGAGGAAACGGAAGAGGACGCGGAGGCGGGAGCGGAAGATGGGAGGAGCAGTGGTATTATCTATCTATCGGCGTCCGCCGTGCCTTTGCGAGGTATACGAATCGCATAATGGCCCGGCCCGCGCAAGAGGGCGGGGTGATGGTAGGCCGGTCGAAGCCGCCCGCGCGAACCGCCCACCGCCTGCCATGGCGGCGGCGCGGGCGGCACTAATCCCTATTCCCCAACACCCAGCCCTTTCCGCTAATCGAACTCGACCCCCTGTTCGAGCAAGTCCTTTTCCATGATCTCGGCCATGCGTTTGGTCTCGCGCTCCAGCTCGGCGCGCAGTTCCTCTTCGCGGCGTTTTGCGTCCTCGAGGAAACGCTCGTGCTCCGCCTCGACCCGTCGCAGCTCCTCCTCCTTCTTGCGCATCTTTTCGCTCGTCGAGTCGAGCTGTTTGCGTATCCCCATCACGCGCGTGGCCGCCTTCCGTTCGAACGCGTCCACTTCCTTTTGGATCTTCTCCGCATCGCTTTCGAAGCCGTGGTCGAGGCTCACTTCCGACTCGAGTTGCGCTTCGAGACGCTTCGCCTGCAGCTCCAGCTCGTTCTTCATCTGGAACTTCATCAGCTCCGCTTCGTGTTGCTCCTTCTTATTTGCCAGCTCGCGGAAGTCCGCCTCGATATCGTTCCGCTCCGTCTCGACGCGGCTCGTCTCCTCCTTGACCCGTACCTGGAGCTGCTCGATCATCTCTTGCAGTTCGGTATTGCGCCGTTCTTCCTCGATCCGTTTCGCTTCCAGCTCCAGCCGCTGGCGCTCCTCCTCCATGCGCCGTATCTCTTCCTCGAGCCGATACCGTTCTTCCTCTTGCTGCCGGACCTCGCGTTCCAGCTCCTGACGGTCTTCGGTGGATTTGCGCACTTCGGCTTCCATCTCCGGAAGTGTCTTCGTATACTTTTCCACCTCCGGCTCGAGCGCGGCACCGTTCGTTTCATTGGTGATCGTCGGAGCCAGCGCTCGTGCGATGATCTCGTCCTCATCGCGTACCGCCGCACCGCCTCCGTCCTGCGAACCGGTCTGACGCTGCATCCGCTCGCGTTCCTCGCGCTCCTCGCGCTGTTTGCGGTCCCATTTTTCACGCGCCCGGCGTTCGAGCTCATCGAAACACCACTGTCGATTCTCGCGCGCGTCGGCGTCGTTCGGGTTCAGCGCCAGTGCTTTATCGTAGCACTCGATGGCATCTTCGAGCTTGTCCAGTGCACCGAGCGCGTTCCCCATATTATACCATGCTTCTTGATACTCGGGCTCGATGCTCGTGGCACGGCGATAGCATTTGATCGCCTCCTCGAACCGCTCGATATTCTTGAGGATGATCCCTTTGTCGTTCCAGACGAACTGATTCTTCGGATCGATCCTCAGCGCCTTGTCGAAATATTTCACCGCTTTCTCGAACTGTGCGTTATTATAGGCGAGGATCCCAAGCTGGAGGTACCGATCCGCTTCCTGGTGCTTGCTCTGTTCGATATCTCGGCCAACCGCGCCATTGGTGGCCGGACCGCCGTTCGACGCCGGTGCGGAGCTGTCCGCCGACCGTTGTGCTGTGGGGTGGCGGCTCGGCGTGGGCGCCGGTCCGGTTCGCGTTCTCGTCGTGGATCCGCTTTTCAACGTGGTTTTCGATTTGGATTTCGACTTCGATTTCGTCGGTTTTGGTTTCGGTTTCGACTTCGACTTCGACTTCGTCCGTGTTGTCGGTCTGGGTTGCGGCCGGGGTTTCGCCTTCGTTTTCGATTCTGTTTTCACTTGCTTTTTCGATTCTGTTTTCGATGTATCTGCGTGGCTGGGTGACCGTCGTCGTCCGGGTCGTTTCGGCCGGCGCGCTGCCTTCTTCGATTGGCGTTTGCCTGGTGTGCGCGCGGTTTTGCCCCGTCGACCAGCGCCCTTTTTCAGGGCAGATTTCGCATGCTTCTTCCTGGTCTTGTCTGGCACGTTCATACACCCTTCGAGGGTCGGCGATCGTGGTCCCCGATAAGAATCGCGGTAATATCCTCCCAGCGTCTGAAAATAGGAGCGTTAATTATATCAACGGCGTTATTTTAAACTTTTTCTCTCGTCTCCCGCCCAGATCGGTATATCGTTCGTCATGGGTATGAACCCGTTTACGAGCGTTTGCGTCGATGCGTGAGCCGGTGGCGCCGCGACCGGGCTGTTTTGCCACCTGTCCCCGATCCCGATTTGTCCCCTCGCTCGGCATCCTTCGTCCATGCGGCACGCAATTGCTGTGCCTCATTCCGTTCCTTCGACCCCGGCGCGGCGTGTTTCAGTGCCTCTTCGATGCTCGCAGTTGCGTCCTCGAGCTGACCGATGCGCTGTTTCAACCGCGCCTTATCGATCCACGCCGCCGTATAGTCCGGATCGATGTTCAGCGCGCGGTTGTAACAGCTCAGCGCCTCACGATATCTCTCTTGCGACGCGTAGAGCTCGCCGCGGCTCCGCCAGCCCACGGCGTCGTATGCGAGGATGTCGCCGGTGCCGCCGTGCGAGCTGGCGACCATGCTCAGCTCGTCGTGCACCGCCTGCCCGGGGCGCTTTTTCGCCTCGCGCTCGGCCCGGCGCAGTGTCGTTGCGCGCTGCCGCGCCTCGAGCGCGTCGGTGAAACGGTTATAGCGCTCGAATATCGTCGCGCGCCCGTCCCATGCGCCATCGCTGCGCGGGTTGATCTCCAGAGCACGCTCGAACGCGGCATTTGCGTCATCGAACCGCGCGAGCGCGACCAGCGCCTCACCTTTTTGGGCCCATGCGTCCTCGTAGTCGGGGTTGATATCGAGCGCGTGCTCGTAGCAGCTGAGCGACTGGTTATATTCGCCCCCCCTCAAATAGACATTCCCCTTTCTCAGCCACGCGATCTCGTAGTACGGATTGATCTTGAGCGAGATGTCGAAGCACCGCAGCCCCTCTTCCGTCTCCTCCAGCTCGCTCAGCGCGTAGCCTTTTGCGTACCATGCATAATCGAACTTGCGATTGATCTCCAAGGCGCGGTCGTGGTATTTGATCGCGTCGCGGTAGAACTCGAGATGTTCCAGCGAATTGCCGATATTGTTCCAGGCGATATCGTAATCGGGGTTGACCTCGATGGAGCGTTTGAAGTATTGGATCGATTCGCGGTACTTACCCATATTATAGAGCGCATTCCCGTAATTGTTCCAGACGACCTCGTCGTCTGTGATCGTCTGCGTCACGCGCTCGTAATACCGCGTCGCCTCATCGAGCCTCCCGAGCCCATGGAGCGCATAGGCGAGGTTATACACCGCGCCGAGATCGTCCGGGTTCTTCCTGATCGCGTCGCGGTAGACCCGAAGCGCCACCTCGATCTTGCCCATCATCATCAGCGCCTCCGCTTTCGTGTTCCATGCCGCGAGCTCCGAGGGGTTGAGCGTGATGGCGCGCTCGAGGCAATGGAGCCCTTCGTTGTACCTTCCGAGCTTGACGAGCGCATTCCCCTTCGCATACCATGCGTATTCGAACTCTGGATCGAGTTCGATGGCGCGATCGTGATATTGGAGGCTTTTCTCGTATTTCCCCATATGATCGAGGCTGTTGCCGATATTGTTCCACGCGATCTCATATTCGTCATCGATCTCGAGCGCGGTCTCGAACGCGGCGATCGCGCGCCGATAGCGCCCGAGATTATAGAGCGCGTTCCCCTTGTTGTTCCAGACCACCTCGTCTTCCATCCCGAGCTGTATCGCGCGATCATAGCATCCGAGCGCCGTTTCGAGCGCGCCGGCGCCGTGTAATGCATACGCTTTATTGTACCATGCCACCGCGTATTCCTCGTCGATCTCGAGGGTGCGGTCGTAGCATTCGATGGCCGTATCGAACTGGCCCAGCGCGGCGTAGATGAACCCCTTATTGTTCCACGCCTCCACATTGTCCGGCTCGACCTCGAGCACGCGGTCGTAACACTGAACCGCGCGTTGGTGCCGGTCGTGGGAGTAAAACAGCTCCGCCTTCCTCAGCAGCCCTTCCACGCTCTTTGACGCTTTACCTAACCGCGGACGCCGCTCACGCTCTCTCCTACGCCGCGGCCCGCTCCTCGCTGTGGAGCGTGTGCCATTTCGGGCGCGCATCTGCGGTCGGACCGGTGCCATCGTCTAGAGGATACCGAGGAGCGGTATATGATTCCGTCGGTGCCGAGCCGAGAGGCGTTGCAGAAAAAAGATCTGTTCCCCAATGGAATGGAACCTTCCGCTCTTCGTTATATTGAACACGACGAGGGCGCCGTTTTCAGAACGCTCCGATGCAGTTGCTCTTTCATTTCCTTCGCGCCCCTACTGGATCGACATCTTTCATATCCGTATGCGACGTCGACCGATTAGTATTCGGCAAAACCTGGCCTACGCCGAAACACATCTGTTTCGGGGGATTGCCGTCGAGCAAAGCGAGACGTGGCAGATGCACGATACTTCAATGGATCGTCCACTCTCACCTGCCCAATTCTTAGAACAATGGCGTGATAGCGCCCAAGGATCGCGATAACTTCACTTTGCTCCATAGCTCGCATGATCACTAATTTGATGAGCCAACCGGCGCGAAGTCGTTCTTTACTTCTTAAACCCCCTCACCTCGCCGTGCCGAGTTCTCTATTCTCTCTTTTCTGTTCGTTCACCCAATGCAACCGATCCTTGCCAGCGTTACGAGCGCTCTTGCTGCGGCGGCTGCTGCGGTGGCTGCCGTGGCGGTTGTTGCTGCGGCGGCTGCTGCGGTGGCTGCCGTGGCGGTTGTTGCTGCGGTGGCTGCCGTGGCGGTTGTTGTTGCGGTGGCTGTCGTGGCGGTTGTTGTTGCGGTGGCTGCCGTGGCGGTTGTTGTTGCGGT
>CAZSUE010000429.1:0-4852 GCA_964609045.1 uncultured archaeon
TTTCTTCATCTGCACAGAACAATCTATGATTGTTCCAGTGCTCCCGCACCAGTGGGCGCGGGAGTTACCCAAATTGCCCGAATAACCCCCCGGGGTTTGGATCCTGGTGAGTATTCACGGCCCAATGGGTGCATGAGGTTCAGGGGCAGGTCAGGTGCGGGGTATACTCCGGGCGATTGGGGGGTTGACAACGAGGAGAGAGAAGGAAGGAGAGCATCGAATTACTCGAATTAACCAAATTACCCAAATAACCCCCCCCCAGTTTTTTGGATCATGGTGAGTATTCATAGCCGAATGGGGGCCAAAGGTTCAGGGGCAGGTCAGGCTGAAGTGTAGTCCAGACGATTGGAGGCTTGACAACGAGAAGAAAAAAGAAGAAGAAGTGGAGCAGCGAATGAACCGAATAACCCCACCCGCACCATCTCCGTCCATGTTTGCATTGGGGTGGGGGTTATTCGGGCAATTCGGGCAATTCGGTGCTAAACTCTTCGCACCCATCACGCAAGGCACCAATTTCACTGGCTCAATAATTCCGTCTATCACATGGTTGGCTACTGAGAACTTGCGGTGAGTCGAAATGCTCTTTCGTTCCATCCCCCGCAGAATCGTTCGCAACTCCAGTAGAGAAGGCGCGATTGAGGTTACAACGGACCGTTGAAGCTATAGCCTGTGCATGCATGCACTCAAGCGCGCATGCGTGGTTACACACCATATCATGCATCATGCATCATGCATCTCTGCGGCATCTTCGCCGCTCGGTGCTCACCGCTCGCCGGCGGTCTCGTGCGCCATCTCGCGCATCCGGTATCCTTTCGCAGCTTCGAGAAAGCCTTTGAACAACGGTGCGGGTCGCCCCGGCCGCGATCGGAACTCGGGATGGAACTGTGCGGCGATGAACGCGGGGTGGTCACGCAGTTCGGCGATCTCCATCCGCCGTCCGTCCGGCGAGCGGCTGGTGAAGATCAGCCCCGCCTCCTCGAAGCGCTCGATATAGTCGGGATTGATCTCGTAGCGATGCCGATGGCGCTCCTTTGCGCGTTTCGCACCATAGAGCGCGGCGGCGCGGGAGCCCGCTTCGATCACGATTTCGTGCGCGCCAAGACGCATGGTGCCGCCCATCGCGTCGATCTCGCGCTGCTCCGGAAGCAGATCCACCACCGGGTGCGGCGTCTGCGCTTTGAACTCGGTGCTGTTCGCCTTCTCCAGTACGATCACATTGCGCGCGAACTCGATGGCCGCCACCTGGAACCCGAGACAGATACCGAGGAACGGTATCTCGCGCTCGCGTGCGAGCCGTGCGGCGTAGAGCTTCCCCTCGATGCCGCGCACACCGAACCCGCCGGGGATAAGGATGCCGTCAACATGCGCCAGCTCCGCATGCACCGTCTCGTCGGAGAGCGACTCCGCTTCGACCCATTTGATATCGACATGGAGCCCGAGCTCCGCACCGGCATGCTCCATCGCCTTGATGTGGCTGATATACGAGTCCTTCAAGCCGGTATATTTCCCCACCAGCGCGATGAGCACCTCGTGCGGCGAATGGAGCACGCGCCCGACGAACGCGGACCAGTCTCGAAGCGAACACGAACGCGGTGTCAGCCCGAGCTGCCGCTGCACCATGGCGGTGACGCCCTGTCTATCCAGTAGCTCCGGCAGTTCGTAGACATTCTTGAGATCGTGCGAGGAGAAGATCGCCTCTGCGGCGACCTCGCAAAAGAGTGCGATCTTGCGCCGTGACGACGAGTCGAGCGGCTCGGAGCAGCGACAGAAGATGAGATCGGGCTGGATGCCGATGGCGCGCAGCTCCTTGACCGAGTGCTGCGTCGGTTTCGTCTTCTGCTCGCCCACCGTGCCCATGATCGGGACGAGCGTCGTATGGCCAAAGAGCATATTCTCGTTGCCGACCTCGAGATGGAGCTGGCGCACCGCCTCGAGGAACGGCATCGACTCGATATCGCCCACCGTGCCGCCCATCTCGATGAGCACCACATCCACACCGTCGGATTTGCCCACGCGCAATATCGTATTCTTGATCTCGTTGGTGATATGCGGGATGATCTGTACCGTTTTCCCAAGGTACGCCCCGTCCCGCTCCTTCTGGATCACACGCTCGTAGACCTTGCCAGTGGTGATATTATGATCGCTGGAGAGCTCGATATCGAGGAACCGCTCATAGTTACCCAGATCGAGGTCGACCTCGGACCCATCGGCGAGGACGAACACCTCGCCGTGCTCGTACGGGTTCATCGTGCCCGCGTCACAGTTCAGATACGGATCGATCTTGATCGCCGTGACCGAGTACCCACAACTCTTGAGCAGCAGCCCGATGGAAGAGGTGATGACACCTTTCCCCAGTCCCGAGAGCACACCGCCGGTGATACATACGAACTTCATGGGCTCAACGCCGCGCTAGAAGACTACGATCGGTCATAAAGATTTGGGAGCGCCCCCTTCTCCACGCTCCCGTTCACCTCTAACCTCTTACGCTCCCCCCTCACCCCACCCCCTCACCTCAACCACCTTGCTCGCTCGCTCGACAAGGCTTTATAAGGTCAATCCGATGCGTCATGCGATAGAATGAAGCATGTTACGCGTGTGGGCGTCTCGTTCCCACCGGAGCTTCTCGAACAGTTCGACGCGATGATCGAGGCAAAGGGCTACGACAACCGCTCGGAGGCGGTCCGCGACCTCGTCCGGAAGGCGCTGAGCGAGAATGCGCTCGAATCGGAGGGCCAGGACCACGACCAGAGGGTCATCGGGACGCTCACGATCATCTACGACCATCATGCCAGCGGTCTCACCAACCGGCTCCTCGATATCGAGCACGAGCACCACGACATGGTCCCGTCCAAGACCCATTTCCATATGGACGGCGACCTCTGCCTCGAAGTGCTCTTCCTCCGCGGTCGCGCGGCAAAGGTCCGTGATATCGCCAACCGTATCAAGGCGGAAAAGGGCGTGAAATACGGCGAGCTCGTGCTTGCTTCGCCGACGATGTGATACGATGAGCGACCCGGACCTACCGGGGCGTCGGGTGGAGCTCGGTTCACAACTGCCGTTCGAGCTACCCGATTCCGAGGCCTCGCTCGAGCGCGCGCTCCAACAGCTGGCAACCGGGGTCGAACGCGTCGGGCTCTCGCCCTACGAGGCCAAGATGTACATTGCGTTGATCGCGCATGGGTACGGTCCCGCCGATACCATCGCGGCCACGGCGGACATCCCGCGCACATCGGCATACAAGGTACTCCAGTCGCTGCAGGAGAAAGGGTTTGCCATGGCCACGGCGGGTCGGCCGCGGATATTCAAGCCCGAACCGCCACTGCGCGTCTGCGACCGTATCGTCGGCGAGATCGAAACGACCTTCGACCGGCTCGCCATGCTGCACGAGATCGTGCGCGAGCGCGGCACACCGCAGCTCATTTTCACGATCACCGGCAAGGAGCGCACGCTGGAGAAGATCGGCGAACTCCTCGATCAGAGCACCGAGCGCGTGATCATCTCCACCCCGCTCCTCAGCGAGATCCGGCGTGTCCTGGAGAAGCAGCTCAACGCCGCCGTACGCCGCGATGTGGATATCCTCATCATCACCGCACCGGGCCAGAAGGTGCCAGAGGGCGCGCGCGTGGTCCGAAAGCAGTCGCTCGTGGCCACCGATGTGGTCTGCGACAACCAGCTCGCGCTCATCGCCGCGGCGGACCTCTCCGCTTGCGGTTATACCGACAACGCGCTCCTCGCCGAGCATCTCCAACATTTTCTCGAGATCGTGAGCGAACACTGACCACGGTGATCCAGTATGCAGAGCGCGCAAAAGAGCGGGTCGTCTGAGACGGGACCACTGCGTCCGGTGGACCAGCATGGGGCCTCCTCGAGCGCAAGCAGCGCGGTTCGCGGCGCATTCCGGCTCATCCGGCCGCTCAACTGCCTCATCGCCGCCGTCGGCGTCTTCGCCGCGGTGTTCGTCGCTGGAGGGTTCGCCTCCTTTCGCACTTTCCACGGCGCGTTCCGAATGGGCGCGGGCATGGGGGTCGTGTTCCTCGTCACCGGCGCGGGCAACGCGCTCAACGATATCGTCGACCGTAAGACCGACCGCGTGAACCATCCCCGACGACCGCTCCCCGCCAAGCAGCTTTCCGTCCGTGGCGCGCTCGTCGTCGTCGTCACCGCGTTCGCCATCGGGCTCATCCTCGCCGCATTCGTCGCCCCGCTCCTCCTCGTGCTCGCCAGCGCGGCGGTGGCGCTCCTCATCCTCTATGAGACCATATTGAAGCACCGCGGCCTCGTCGGCAATCTCTGCATCTCCGCGCTCACCGCACTCGTGTTCCCGTTCGGCGGCGCCATCACCTCTACGCGTGAGGGGACCCTCGTCACCGCGCTCCTCGGACTGTGCGCGTTCTTCGCCACGCTCGGGCGAGAGATCGTCAAAGATATCGAGGACCTCGCCGGCGATACCGACCGCCGGACACTGCCCAAGAGGATCGGGACGGGGCGCAGCGCGGGCATCGCATTCGCATCGCTGGCAGCGGGCGTGGCGATCAGCCCGCTGCCATGGTACCCGCTTGCGATCCTCTCGCCACTCTATATCGCCGTCGTTGCAGCGGCGGATGCGCTCTTCATCGCCAGCGGCAGCAATGCATTCTCCGATCCGCACCGCGCACAACAGCTCATCAAGATCGGCATGGTGATCGCCATGGCCGCGTTCATTATCGGCCGTATCTGAACCACCGCCATTATGAGGTGGATCGAGCAACTTTTATCGATCGATCAGTTGAACGATTGAAGACATGAGCAAACACAAACCCGCCTGTGCAACATCCCGCACCCATTAGCGGGCGGGGCGGCCCAAACCCCATTG
>CAZSUE010000430.1:0-4842 GCA_964609045.1 uncultured archaeon
AGGCGGATGTGACCGCGTACGGGAAGGCGGTGACGATCGAGGCGCTGACCTTCACCATGGTCGGCACGCTCACCGTGGAGGATATCGCCAATGCCTGGCTCTACGAGCTGAGTGCGCCGATGAGCGATTCGCTCTCGGACCAGACCGAACTGGGCGTGGTAGGCTCCAGCGCACTGGTCGAGTATCCGGCGGTCCCGTTCCTCCTCAACCCCGCCATCACGCTCGAACCGGGCCAGACCGCGCGGTTCGCGCTCGCGCTCACCTTTGCGAGCGAGCGCACGCCGGGCCATACGCTGGGCGCGCTTCTCGCCGGCGACGCCGCCATCGCCTCCGACGGCGGTGTGGTCACCGATGCGGCGGAGCTTTCGGGGCGAGGTCGCCCGGCGCCGTGGAGCTATCTCGGCGAGGTGGCGCCCGGCATCGTCATCGACGGCGCGTTCGGCGATTGGGACGATATCGAAACGCATCGCGACACCGACCCGTCGCCCGTTCCCAACCCGAATGTGGATATTCAGCGCTACAAGATCGCGGGGACGGGCAGCGGCGACGATGTGGCGTTCTATCTCGAAGTGAACGGCAGCATGCTCGCGGGGCGGCTCGTGTCGCACGAGGCGCCGCGCGCGGCGCCGACAGCGGTCGACTCGGACGGCGACGGGATACCGGACGAGGAGGACGCGTACCCGTTCGATTACGACAACGACGGCATCCCCGACGAGGACGACCTCGATATCGACGGCGACGGGGTGCCGAACCGCGAGGACCCCGCGCCGCGCAACCCGCTCATACCCAATATAATGGACGAGTATGTCCCCGCGCCGAAACTGGGCGAGGATACCGTCTACATCTTCATCGACAGCGACCGCGACCGGTCGACCGGGTTTGCGCCGCGGCGGGTCCCGTTCGGCGCGGATCATCTCGTCCGCATCACCGGCCGCGGCGGCGCCATCGTCTCGCAGACGCTGCTCCGCCACGACGCGACCGCGAGCGATGCCGGCGCCAACGGCTGGTCCTGGGCGCCCGTGGGCGGCGCGTACCTCGACGCGGCGCGCGGTGAGCACGAGCTCGAGGCCGCCGTCGCCGGCGCGGCGATACCCAACTCGGGCGCCGACGGGTGGGACGTCTATTACCATATCGCGGACTGGGGGAACCGGAGTGTGGATCGGACCGCGCCACTAGCGGTGGGTAGCGGGACCGATGAAAACGCGCGGCGGGATAACGGCGGAACGCGTAATGGCGGCTATACGATCGACGGCGATCCGAGCGATTGGGTCGGGACGCCACCGAACCAGATCCATCGCGCGACGATCTCAAAGGGAGAGTGGATCTATCACGGGAAGGCGGGGGATTGTCGGACCGAAGTCTCAGGTTATAACAATAGTGATATTACTGAGGTGCGGTTTGCGACCGATCATGAGTTTCTCTACTTCTCAGTTAGCGTAAGGGACATAACTGATCTAGATTTACCTCATGTCTCAATTAGTATAGACAACGACAAAGACTCTCAAGATGGGAAGTTAAACTGGAGTGGAGACGATGCGGGAGTGATGATCGGAGATAATGCAATGTATAGTGAATATAACATCGATATACATAGTACTCCAGGAGATTCTGGCCAGACATTGGATGTGGAAGTCTATAATGATGAGGGTGAATCCTGGTATCGGCCCGGTGAATGGGAGACTGATTGCTATGTCGCTGGCTCAGTCGAGAATAATACCATAGAGGGTAAGATCAAACGGTCAAAATTAGGTCTGACAGGCACCTCCCTAAATTCTCGGTTTACAGTTATGACCACTCTAAATAATAAAGGTTGGAATAATGATGTAGATACTACAGTAAACAACTCCAACAACGACGCTGTGGATGTTATAGGTGGGACACCAGATAATTCAGAAAATGCGTGGGAACGCGACCTCTCTGACAATGATGTCGACCACTACTACGACATCCCCATCCCAATCCCCGACATCCGCATCAACGAGGTCTCATACGGGAATGACTGGGTCGAACTCTATTGCGCCGACGACGGAAATAGTGGGAATGGGGTGGATGTCCAGGGCTTCTATCTAGATGATATGCAAACCGAAAACTCACGCGGGAATCTAGCATCGTCGCCATTGACCATGAAAACCTCTGACGATGGAGGAACTTGGTACGACGACCGATATCTCGTCGTATGGTATAAAAATGGGACCACAGAGACGGATTCGACAGAACAGTCGTCGGACGCAGAAACCATGGGTGTACGCGACATCTTCAACATAAACATTGTTCTAGTTGGTACCGATGAACGAGTCGCGCTCTTTGCAAGCGATCCGGGGACGGACTTCGAAGACGACATTCACGGCCCGTTGCTCGATACGGTGGCGTGGGCAAACCAAGGGGGAAATTTCACTCAGAGTTTGGACACATCCTTGGTCTACTTTGCATACTGTGGCCAATGGGAGGTGGCTAATTGGAGCAGTAGCACGCCAATACCAGCAGAGTCCGATTGCGTCGACTCATCCTCCGTAGATTCGGGAGACACCATCGGCCGCGACAGCTCGTCCACAGATACCGATAACTACACCGATTGGACGATCTATCCGGATTCGGGATCCGGTACCCCAATTACGAAGGGTGGACAGAACATCCCCGAATACCCCCACGTCCTCATCCCCGTCGGCTGCACCATGGCCATGTTCATCATCGTCCGCCGCCGCCGCAAGAATAGTGCAGCATAGCGCGCAGCGTTCATTTCTCGTGAGCGCGCCCTCCGTTCCCGCACACCTTCGTTTTATAAACCCAATTCTTGTACGGCCCCGAAAAGACTAAATACTCATTACTCCTCAATAGAGCTACCCTCATACGAGCCTGGTCCAGATCGTTTATAAAGGCTATCGTATGAGAACGAAGGTGTAGCTTATGAAAGTGCGCGCATTATTGATCGCGGTCGTTCTGATCGCCACAGGATTCTCGGTACTATTTTCGAATGCTTTCTCCGTGGACGCGGCATCGGCTGCTGCGGAGGAGAGAGGCACGCGTTCCATCGCCGACCACATTGTCATCAGCGAACTCACAGTGGGTGGGGACGGTGGTGCAAGCGATGAATTCGTCGAGTTATATAATCCGACAGGCATAGCGGTCAACGTGACAGATTGGGATCTAAATTATCGTTCCAGCGGGAATAACAGCGGTTCCGCCGGCGGTACTCTCAGCGGTGTCATCCCTGCATATGGCTATTACCTATTGACCACTAGCCAATATACCGGGACCGTTGATGGCGATGAAAGTATCAATTCAGGGTTTGCGGGAGGTTCCGGCCATGTGCTCTTACACAATGAAACAGATACGCTGATCGACCGCGTCGGGTACGGTTCCGACGCCGAGTGGCCTGAGACCGATTATGCGCCCAGTCCCGAGTACGGTGAAAGCATCGAGCGCAAATCCGGCGCAACGCATGTGGACGGTCAGGGCAATGGCTGGGATACCGATAATAATATGGAGGACTTCTTCCTCCAGACCACTCCTGACCCCCAGAACTCCAGCTCACCGACGGAGCAGCCGGGTGGTTCCGGCGACAACTACCCCGCGGTCCATGCAGTGTCCCATGCACCGGAGTATCCCACCGACGCCGATCAGGTGACCGTTACCGCATGGGTGACCGACGATTTCTCGGTCGATCATGTAAATATTACCTATCAGGTCGATTCGGGCGGCTGGCAGATCGTGGCGATGTCGCAATCGAGCGGCGACAACTTTACCGGTGATATCCCGGCGCAAAGTGAGGGCAGCACGGTGACCTATTATGTGAACGCCACGGACAACGCATCGCAGAGCGCAGAGAGCGCCGAGTATGCGTATTATGTCTATTCCTCGTCGCCGGCGCAATTGAAGCTCAACGAGATCATGGTCAACCCGACCTACGATTATAGCGGGAACGATGTTGTTTCCTATGGCGACGAATATATCGAGATCTACAACCCTGAGAGTAGCGGCGTGGCGCTCGACCATTATTATCTGAAGGATAATCGCACGCACGAATATGAGATGGAGGGATCTATCGACGCTGAAGGGTTCGCGATATTCTTCAATTACCAGACCGACATCCCGCTCTATAACGACACCACGCTGTACATCGAATACGCTGGCGCGGTCATCGACGAGATGGCGTACGGGACCGAGGGCGTTGCCCCCACGCCGGGGTACAACGAATCGCTGAGCCTCTACCCCGACGGCGACGACACCGACGACCCAGCGGTGGATTATACGACGACGGTGCCGCCTTCTCCCAACGCGTCGAACCAGATGCCGTCGCAGGCGCCGATCATTACACTTCTTTCGCCCGAGGACGGCGCGATACTCCCGGCGGGCGATGTCGATGTCCTCTTCAATGTCACCGACGATACCGCCGTGGACACGATCTATTTCAATTATACGGTCAACAACGGCTCGCTCCAGCAGGGCACGCCGAGCATGGTGGGCGACGATTACGAAGTAACGATCCCAGACCTCGGTAATGACTCGTATGACTATGTGGAGTTCGACATCACCGCCATCGACGATACGGGCGACAGCCGCACGGAAAGCTACTGGTTCATCGTCGACGGGCTCGCGCCCGAGGTCTACGATGTGATGCCGGCGAACGGTTCCGTGGATGTATCGACTGGCACCGATATCGGCATCGAGTTCGACGAGGAGATGAACGAAACTGCGGTGGGGGCAGCGCTCACCCTCGAGCCCGCCACGACGACATGGACGATCTCCTGGAACGGTATGGTGCTCACCCTCGACCCCGACGGTGCGCTCGCATACGAGACGACCTACTGGGTCAACCTCAGCACCGCTGCGGAGGACCTCTAC
>CAZSUE010000431.1:0-4834 GCA_964609045.1 uncultured archaeon
AAGACCGGGACCGGTATTTCCATCGAGTGGATGCGATGTTTCACCACTGCTGGACCCTCCATGGGCTCGCCGCCGTGCGCGTGGTAGATATCGATGGACTCCACCGACTCGAGCACGAGATCGGCGCAGAACCGGATGAGCACATTAGCGAACCCGGGGGATGACCCCATCCCGATAAGCGCGGTGACATCCGCCTCTTTCGCGTCGGCGTCCATTGCGAGGAGCGCTTCGGTCGCATCAAAATCGTCGCACACATCGACATAATCGATGCCCGCCTCGATCACTCGCGTGAGGATCGGGGGCCCGAATTTGTAAAACGGCCCGACACAGTTGAGCACGACATCGGCCTCTTGGATGGCCGACGCGATGCTCGCCTCGTCGCCCGCGTCGAACCCGCGTGCGATGACACCCTCACCCAAGGTCTCCGCCGCACGCTCCGCACGCTGATAATCGATATCTGCGATCACGATCTCGGAAAAGATCTCGCTGGGCGCGTTGACGAGCGTTTGGACCGCGACGCTGCCAACCGCTCCACAACCGCCGAGTACTACGACCTTCGACATGATATTCACTCGATCCAGCGAATGGGGGCGCGATTACAATAGCTTTTCGTCCGCCTCGGCACTCATACTCATCCAGGATGGCTCCTCACTGGTCTCAAATGATGCTACGGTGCTGGCCTACCCTACGACGATCCACTATCAGCTATCAGCTATCCACTGTCCACTGTCCACTGTCCACTGTTTACTATCCTTTAGCCTACGACCTTCAGCCGTTTGCGTCGTATCGCACGCGAACCCTTCGTCCGGCGTACCACTTTCCTCTTCACGATCTTCTTACCGCGTTTCTCGCGATAGATCGCAAACGATTTCTCGCGATATCCGACATCGGAATGCGTATACGCTTTCATCTCGATATTGAGCGGGTCGATGACCACTGCGGTCTGATACGGTTTCTTGAACATCGTCCGCTGGGTCTCCACATCGGTGGCGGAAAGAAAACAGGTATGGCCGGGATGCGAGTGATACCATCCAGCGAGGATGTATTCATAGTCGAGCCCGTCGAGCTGGGCGAAGAGCTGGGCGAACGCCTCTTCGGTGAATTTGACCGATACCGAACTCGCATCGAGGTCGCCGGTGACGATATCGCGGACCACCGTATACTCTTGCCCCTCGTGGGTGAACAGCTCACCGATCATAAAACCCATGACCTCGAGGTTGACATCGCGATAGTCCCAGACATGACCGAGCATATTCCGCAGCGATCGTTCGTGGATATAGAGCTCGATAGCTTCGGAATGCGGATAGTCGCGATCGAACGCAACGGGCCATTGTGTCGCCGGTGAGGATAGGCCGGGATGGGAGGGGTCCTCGGTGAGGGTAGGATCGGTTTCCATGAACATCAATCTCCGTGTTGTGTTGTCACTCGCATCGGATCACTTGTATCGAAATGAGAGTAGAGCCAACCGTAGACCCGGGCGAGTCACCGTACTGGACCTCCTCACTGATCACCGAACAGATAATAAAATATTACGACGGGAAAGAAGGTGGTTCAGAACTCCGACGAGACCGCGAGGGCGCGAGGGTGCTATTGTTAGCCGATCAATTTGAGGATCGCGTCGGCGGGATTGCCGTCACAGGTCTTGAGCGCTTCTCGCGCCTCTTTTGGAGAGACGCCCGCCTGTGACGCTACCAGCTCGATGTCCTCGTCCGGGATCGTGAGCGGTTTCGCTTTTTCGACGACATGCGGCTCGCCGACGACCTGATAGGTTTTCTGGCCCATGACGTTCATGATCGTGACCTCCGGTTGTTTGAATACGAGGTCTTTTGCGGCCGTTTTGATGATCACTTCCTCAACATCCTCGAGCTCCTCCATCTGCGACTCGAGCTGTTTTTGTAATCGTTTCATCATCCTCGGATTTACGCGGCCCATGCCAGGGATCATAATGTTACCTCCATTGAACGACGTCGTCGAGCTATTTAATATTGTTTATTCGCACACGATCTCCCCCGGCTGGTGCCAGCGCCCGGTCAACAATAGGAACTCAGACCGTTTCCGAGCCGACCTTCAAGCCACTGGCCTTTCCACCGTACGCACGCGAGAGCATATTGATGCCTTGTACGTGCTTGTATTGGACATAGCAAAACTCGATCTGGCCACGGAACAACCGTTGCAGGTCGGTGGAGAGCGCTTTCTTGAACGCGTCCTCGTTCGGTTTCAAGGTCCTGATCTCGGAGATATAGATCCGCTTATCGCCCTGACGGTGCCCGCGCCAGGTACTGCGGAGGATCAGATCGGACGGCTCCTTGAAATCGGCGAAGATCATGTAATAAAACGAGATATACTCGAATTTCAGCCGCTTGTCGTTGAAGAGATCGCGGATCGGTATCCCGAGAAGGAACACCTCGTAGGCGATGTTCTTCGAACTGTACGGGATATCGTAATTCGTCGATTTGGACCAATCGAGGAAATGAAAGATCGCGTTGGGATCCTTCGCCGAGTTATAGACCACGGGCGAGTCGCTATCCAGCGAGGAGAAGAGCTCCTCGTTGACCTCGGTGAGCGTGGTCTCGAGCTCAGCGGCCAGTTCGGTCGCTTCTTTATCCAGCTCCTCGGCCGCCTTCTCACGCTCCTGGAACTCCTGCTCTCGTGCCTTCACCGCCTCTTCTTTCGAGGCCTCTTTCGATTCGGCGATCTGGTCTCTAGCATCCTTGACCTCTGCGAGCCAACCGTTCTTCTTCCGCTTCCCCATCGAATCACTAGCATATCCCGGAGAAGCTATAAAATATTTCTGTTCTAACACGCACGAATATCGCGGTTTCGTTCCCGCTCGTGCCAAAACGCTTATGACCAAGCGCCGCGTTCCCTCTCCGATGATGATCGAAGATGTCATGGTCGAAGATGTGATCACGATCGACGCGAACGCGCCGGTGGTGACGGCCTGCAAGATCATGGGTGACGAACATATCGGTTGTATCATCGTCACCAAAAACGACCGTATCGACGCGATCTTCACCGAACGCGATCTATTAACAAAAGTGATCGCCGCGGGGCACGATCTCGAGGACCGGTCCGTGGGTGAGTTCGCCTCCAAGCCGTTGATCACTATCGGCCCGAACTACCATGTCCGCGAAGCGGCGCGGATCATGTCCGATATGAACATCAAGCGCCTCCTCGTGGTCGAGCCCGACGCCGGGCTCGTGGGGATATTTACCGCCTCCGACCTCGCACGGGTCATCGCTCGTTCACCGCTCGAGTTCTAAGCCATAGAAGAATGCGATCGATCGATCGACCAGTATACGAATCGGATCGGATCGAACCGTCCGGAAAAGAGTTGGAGGGAAACAAATGGACCGCTCGCCACATGATCACAGGAGCGATGAGAAACCGGGTAAACGTAGGTCCAGTGCGGGGATACATGTCGAAGACCGTGGCGAGGCCGAGTACGAATGCGTCGTCTGTCACACGCCACTGCGCGAGAACGACCGGCTGATCACCTGGCGACCCTGCCATTTTTGTGGCCGACCGGTCTGTTTCAATTGTATCCATTATTTCGGCTACGGTCATACCGCCACCGGCGGCTCGCAGATCTCGGTCTTTGGCGTGTGTGACGAATGCATGCCACACGAAACGCGATAGACGAGCACGACGCCGATCAAGATCGACCCACGCCCCCAGAGGTCCCTCACGATGGCGAGCAAAACGCCGCGCGCAGAGATGTCACGAAACTTTATTGCTGGCAAACGGTAATGCGCACTGGCCATGCCCGATACCGATGCGCCAGTTCAGCGTCTGCTCGAATATATTCGTCTCGCACGTCTCCAAACCGCAGCAGTGACCGCCGTCACACCAGTGCTCGGGTACCTCACCGTTGTCGGTGCCAACTACCACTGGCCCATCATCTTTCTCCTCTTTTGTATCGGATCGCTCATGCATATCTCCGGGTTCGTGCTCAACGAGTACACCGATGTGGATATCGACCGACTCTCACCCGATCTTGCGTCGAAACCGCTCGTCAAAGGGAGTATCTCCATGCGTGCCGCGCAAGCGGTCGTCGTTGTGACCACCATCGGGATGTACGCGATCGCGCCACTCGTCACCACCGACCCACACCCGCTCGCGTTCCTCACCCTCGCCGTCGCGCTCAGTCTCTGCTACAACCGTTTCGGGAAACATTTTCCCGGTTCCGATGTGCTCCTCGCAGCGTGGGCGTTCATGTTCTGTTTATTCGGTGCCGCCGTGGCGGGGGAGGGATGGGCGCTCTCTACAGCAGCCCGCCAACGGGTGCTCCTCGTCGCGCTCCTCGGGTTTCTCCAGGTGCTCTTCAATAATGCTGTCGAGGGTGGCATCAAGGACGCGGACCACGACCGGATCGGCGGTGCGCGAACCCTGGCCACCGCGCTCGGGGTCGCGGTGAGCGCCGGGTCGATCACGATCCCGAAACGGTTCCGAGCCTTCGCATGGTCCGTCAAGATCGCTCATATGGTGGTGGTCATACGACTTCTCACCGTTTTGGGCGCCCAGGGCCACGGATATAGGTTCGGAGGAAGCATCGTAACATTACTGGAGAGCGGGGGGTCGATCATCATCCTCGTTCTTTGTTCTATCGTGATCTTTTGGACGCTTGCCCAGTTTCTCTCAGTCAACGATTTCGACCGATCGGCACTGAAACAGCGGTTCGCTCTCCATGAGATCGCGACCTACTTCCTCGTGCCGGTCGCGCTTCTCCCGCTCATCGGATCCCCTATGGCCATCGCCCTCCTCCTCTTGCCCTTCCTTTGGTTCATAGCGATGAACCTGATCCTCTATCGACAACTGCTCGAACCCAAAGTGT
>CAZSUE010000432.1:0-4832 GCA_964609045.1 uncultured archaeon
GCGTTCGTTTCCACGCTCGTTTCGTCGGTCAATTCGGCCGAGGCATACCCGTGCGCTTTTAGCGCGGCAAGCATCTGGAGGGTGACGCAATAATTGTCGCCGGTCCAGTCGTTCGTGTCCGGGTCGTCGTTCCAGATGCCGTCGCCGTCCGTATCGCTGCAACCCTCCTCCGGCGGGCCGCCGCCGATATCGAGGTAGACGAGGAGGTCGCCCCCCACCGCCCGCTCGACCTCTTCGACGATGGTGGTCTCGTTGCGCATGAACTTGCCCCAGCCGAAGGTCGACGACATCGCGCCGATCATCGAGAAGGTCGAGTTCTTGGCCCAGCCGAGGTACATCGAGACGAGCCCGCCCATGGACGAGCCCATGGTCGCCGTGGCGAGGCGGTGGTCGATGCTGCGGTAGTGCCGGTCGATGTATGGCTTCACCGTCTCGATGAGGAATGCAGCGTACTGCGGCGCGTCGCCGCCCACCGTTTCGTTGTATTTCGGGAGCCCGTCGGTCACATGCGAATACTCGCTGAGCCGTTTTTCGCCCATGTGGTCGACGCCCACGATGATGAACGGGACGGTTGCGCCGGTCTCGATGAGCGCGGTCGCCACATCGTTCACGAGCCAGCTCCCGTACGGCCCCGAGGGGTCGTAGAGGTTCTGGCCGTCGTGCATGTAGAGTACCGGATAACGCGTCTCGGCATTGGCGGCGTTCTCGTAGCCCGGTGGGAGATAGATGCGGAGGTTCCGCTCGTTCTGTAGCTGCGGTGAGGAGAACGCGGGGACACGCTGGAGCGAAGCGGCGTCGCCGGCGCGGAGGAGCGAGTATTCGCCGTAGTCGTCGAACCCGTACCGTTTCGCCCAGGGGTCGGCGAACCATTCGTTCGCGTCGTCGTACGCTGCGACGAACTTGTACTTGATCGCGGAGCTGCCTGCGGGGATGGTGGTGCGCGCTTCTAAGAGCCAGAACTCGTCGATGAGCCGCTCCATGACCAGTGCGGAATCGTCCCACCCGTTAAAATCGCCCGCAACGCGTAACGGCTCGTCGTATCCGAGCTGCTGGAGGTAGAGGAAGGTATAGGTATCGCCCTCGACCAGCGGCATGCCCCGCCCGCTGTGGCTGATATTGTGAACGAACGATTCGACGATGGCGATGCGGGTCTCGTTGTCGGGAGCGGCGGCCAGTTCGTTAGCAAGCGCGTCGACGCGTGGGTGACGATCGCCGCGCCCCGATCTGTGACCTTTCGATGATGATGACGGGCTGCTCACAACGCAGAGGCTCGAAACGATCATGAGCAACAATAATACGACGGTCAGTATCTGGGCCGTGCCCATGAGTGCGGTATCGAAGGTATGATCGAAGGTTCTCTGGCTGCTCGGCAACATCGCATCCTCCAGCGTACGATACAACGGCACTATCCTCGGTCTACTCCTCTATGGGGCATCTACCCTCATCCGCGTCCCGAGATTTCAATGTTTGGGGATATGGATAGTTGGTTGGTTGGTTGGATGGTTGGTTGGTTGGATGGATGGTTGGTTGGTTGGTTGGTTGGATGAACGCGCTCTCGAACGGTTGGAGATATCCTTCTTAACCGGCATGGGTCATGATTCGGTCGACCGATCGGAGGCGGCGTCCATGGGAAGCATAAAAAAGAAAAAGATGTGCAAGCTCAAGAAAAAATTGAAAGACGATACGATCCGCTACGAAGCGTTTGCGGCCATGGTCTGTGAGCCGGCCTATTTTTGTCGAAAATGCGGCCGTGTGGCGCAACACAAGAAGCAGCTCTGCAAACCGGTGGCCATGGAGGACTATTTATAAATAAATGGCTTCACACCGATCGGATCGTGCATTCTGGATCGATCTCCGACCGCGGCCGATGCGGGGCCGATGCGGGGCCGATGCGGGGCCGATGCGAGGCCGCGCTGGGTTCGGTCCATTCGTTTCGTTCCTCATCGGCCCGGGCAGGTCCCTCCACTGGCGTGCGACAGAATAGCACGGTGCAGGGGGTTCTTTTTCCGATCGTGCGCCTTTTTGTGCGACGGATCGGGCACTGTTGCTATCGATGAACTTCCACATCTGTGATCTTGTTCGCATCATCGTTTTGAGTGGGAAGAACCGTACGATGGATAACTATAAAACCCCTCAAACATATATAGAAGATGAGAGTCGCTCAACATTTCACTATATTTGCCCGACTGCACCCGAGCGTACGCTTTGGTGCGAGTACGCCGTCGAACGCCGTGCCAACCTTCCGCGGCTTGATCATATGCGCGATCATGATAGCTCTTACCATCGAGATTTCGAGGCGATCATCTCGCGGATCCTTCCCCCCGCGTTCGGTCGCCCGCTCATCGAGCAGAGTTTGGAGAACCTCGATCAGGATGCGACGAGCGATGCGATTGGCGATAGTTATGATGACGGCGACAATGACGGCGATGGCGAAGCGGCGATGCAGCGTCAGCTCGTTTCGGAACTGGAACGCTCCGTATCCGCGATCTTCGGCCCGATCATCGCACAGCGCATCTCGCACGACCTCCGCAACTATTTCGAGCCGCTCGATATCGAGGATGCGTATCTCATCGACAACAGCGGCTGCCTCATCCATCACCTCTCCAGCGGCTCCCGCTCGGACGCTGACGCCGACTCTGACGCAGACTCTGACGCAGACTCCGCGCTGGACGACCAGCTTCTCTCCAGTATGTTCACGGCGATCAAGGATTTTATACGCCTCTCATTCAGCGACAGCGGCGATTCGTCATTGAAGAAGCTCCATGTGGGTGACCAGAAGATCGTCGTGGTGCACGCCGACCATATCTATCTCACCGTTGCCTATACCGGCCATATGGGAGAGGGATGTCGTCGGCGGCTCCGCGCGCTCGTGGGCGAGGTGGAGCGCGAACTCGGGTTCCCGGACTGGGACGGCGACGTGCAGCGGTTCGCAGCGCAGCGCGAGCGGTTCGAGGAAGAGATCGCGCGCATGAGCGAGCGCTAAGCAGGAGGGGGCGTAGGTCCCATCCGTAGTGGGTGCATGGATCATGGATCGACCGATCTTTTTCGCCCCGGGAGAAGAGAGATCATCCAGACCGGCTGCAACGGCGCAATGGCCAGCCATGGTTCCAGCATGCATTCACACATGCACGCTTGCTTGCATAGTGTAACAATTTTGAACCCCGTGGACCTATGGATGTGCAACAAGCCGCAGCCTATGTAGCCAAGGTATTAATAGAGCAGCGTAGGAGAGAGGAAACGGTCCCCGCGGCAAAGATGCATCGCAAAGATGCATCCTAAAGAGGTGAGTGTCTGGTCGAAACAATACGAACTCGTCCAGTTCAGCGCGGTCACCGGTAGGGTCGTTCAGAGAGCATACCGGCCGAAAGATGTGGCAGAATGCGCCTATATCGCCGCGGCGATGAAGAACGCGTGGGTAGCGCGCGTGAGACATGACAGTATTTGAAAGATTCAGTTGATCGAGGGAACGGAGCTGGATCGAGGTGACCCTTCCTCTCGTTGTGGTCGGCGGTTCGATGGGAATGCTGAGCGACGACGAATACAATACGCTGACCGGGCGCGAAATTGTTCGACCCAGCTGATCGTCGTATTGGGCGTCCGGGACAGGTGCGATGGCGAGGGGGGGGGATGAGAGTGGGGGTGGCGGTGGTGAGACTTCTCAACCGCGCGGCTGCTTGGGCTTCACCTTTCATCCATGCAGCAATACTATCGTAGCTATCGCGCACTTCTACGCAGTATTTTCAACAGTTTCGATACTTGTTTCAAAACTCCTTTTACTATGGAAAAGCGTCTCTCTATTTGATCTCGGAGTTGGTCATGGCCGCCTTCGAACGACCGATGCGGGGCAATAGCGTCACTCGAACCGAAACAGACGGCGGCCGAGGTGGCCCGACGCAGCTGACGGGGCCGATCGGTGTCTGCATGCACCAACGACGAAGAACGAGAACGAAGACCACTGCAGTCGAATCCATTCGATACCAAATTGGCCGGAGGAGCGGCCCGCTGCACCAGCGTGCCTCTCACCTCCCCCCACATGACATGGCGTGTAAGATTCCTTTGGAATGGCGAGCGTCGCTCCCCCGACCATTTTTCCGGGCTCAGAATGGCTTGGCATTTGGCAGAGGGCTGTGGATGCGGCATGACGGATGAACGAACGGCGCTGATCGTGGACGATTCGCGGTTGATGCAGAGCCGCATCGCCGACCTCTTCGCCGCGCTGGGGTTCACCACCATCGCACGTGTCGGCAACGGTGCGGAGGCGATCGAACAATATCGCGAGTTCGCGCCGAGCATCGTGACCATGGACATCGTCATGCCCATGGTCCACGGCATCGACGCGCTGAAAACGATACTCGCAAACGATCCGGATGCGAATGTGATCGTACTGAGCGGTCTTCACCACCGCGAGCTCTTGATCGAGGCGTTGGAGGCGGGCGCGCTGGATTACCTTCCCAAGCCCTTTACCGAGGCCGATTTCCGGGCGGTCGTCTCCAAACATTTCGACCTGGCCGAAACGAGCGCGAACGGAGATTAAGTGTGCCTTTGCCAGAGCGACCCGTCGCGTGGTGTGCACCGATCTCCACAGACTGATACCGGACATTGGAACATCTCGCATCGAGCGACTGGAAAGAAGGCGAAACAATGAAACAGATCCAGATCCGACTGAAACATGACCGGACCGAACGGGCATGGTGATCGTCAATGAAAATTGGGGCCAAACTCATCGTCGTGTTCACCGTCATCCTCGTGGTTTTCAGCTTTAGCGTCCTCGTAACCGCACAGTTCTCCACAATGAATATGGTCGATTCCTCGTCCGAGACCGCCACCGATGC
>CAZSUE010000433.1:0-4806 GCA_964609045.1 uncultured archaeon
TGCGCAGCCCGGCCCAGCTCTTGCCGTTGTCCACCGAATAATAGTACTGGGTATCGTATTGACCCGGCGTTGCGGGGTCCTCGGCCTGGAACGCGACCCAGAGCGTCTTGTACGCCGTACGATGGAGCGATGGTTCGCGTTCGTCGCGCGGGTCCGTCCTCACCGCGGCGGGCGCCGTCCAGCTCGCGCCCTGGTCGCTGGAGCGGACGATCATGAGGTCGTGCTCGCCGGTACCGCTGCCGCTCGTTTCCTTCGCGTAGCATACGACGATCTCACCATTATCGGCGATGTCGATGGCCGGCTCGCGGTGGTAGAACGGCGGCTGGTCGTCGGCGTCCGATCCGGAGACCGTCACCGGTGTGGACCAGCTCGCGCCGTAGGAGTGTGATGTGGCGAAGCGGATGGTGGTGCTCTCATCATCGCGCGCGTTTTGCTCCCAGACAGCGTAGAGCGTCCCCTCCACGCCCTCGACGATGTTCGCTTCAGTATCGATCACGCCGCTATTCGGACCCGCGCTGGTGCCGCTGGTCACCGGAGCGGGCAGCCCGCGGGTGGTCGCCGCCGACGGAGCGTGCTGGAAATAATAGAGTTCGGTCCAGATCCCTTCGTCCTCGCCGCCGAGCCGCCAGAGACAGAGATGCTCGATCCCGTACTCTTGCGCCACTAATAGCTTGGAGCGGATGCTCGCGCGGTCTTGGTAATAGACGGTATGCTCGGTGCCGCTTTCGTCGGTATAGGAGAACCGCCATTCGTGCGCGTCGTGGCCGTTGAACGACTCGACCCATTCGGGCGTGCAGTTATAGTTCCGGAGGAGGTCGAGCACATCGGCGTGGACGATGCCGCCGCCGTGCCAGTCTCCACCCGCATCTTGATACCAGTCCCGACCGTACATGGGTAGCCCCATCATGATCTTCTCCAGGGGTATCTGCGCGGTGGCGTAGTCGAGCACGCTCTCGAGCCATCCCACCGGCGCACCCGGCCCCGGCGGCGAGGTGCCCCAGGAATAATCGTAGCTCATGAGCGCGATGTAGTCTACGAGGGTACCGAGCGCGGCGTAGTCGAACGCACCGGCCCAGCCGGTGTCCAGCGGCTGGTTCTTCGCTGGCACGGCGATACTGATCAGCCGATCGTGGGCGTGCAGTTGCGTGGCAAGATCGGTGATGAAGGAGGTGAAGTAGCCCTGATAATCGGTGGAGGGCGCGCTGAACTCGAAATCGATATTGATCCCGTCGAGGTCGTCGGCGAGGACGGTGTCGACGATGGCGTCGGCCAGTTGCGCCCTACGCTGGGTGTCGGCGAGGTTATCGAGGAGACGCTGCGTATCGAAATCCGCCACCCGTGGCATGAAGGTATGGTGCGCGAGGGTGCGCATTTGTTCGGGGCGGGCGGAGCCCGCGATATTGGTTTCCCCCGATACCTCGTACCAGCATGGCGAATCGTCGGTGAGCGTGAGCGTGCGGGTTTGCGCGTCCTCGTGCCCCGCATCGTTATCGAGGTTCCAGGCGAGGATATGCCGCGCCGGGTCGATATTGAGCGCGTCGACGGGGACCGCGAACGCTTCCAGTTCTACGATGCGCAGCTCGTCGCCACCGGAGGCGTAGGTCGGCGTGAGCCGGAGATATTTCACCCACGGTATCGGCTGGAACGGGTCGTACACATGCGGGATTCCGCGTACATAGGTCGACGATGCAGCGCCTGTGGGCGATGCGGAACTATTGAGGAGGATGTCGGTGACCCACCCGTCCCAATCACCGGCGGTCCGATCCACCGCCTCGTGCCAGGTCGTGCCGTCGAGCGAAGAGTCGATCTGATATCGGTTCGATGTCGCAGCCGGGTACCCACCGAGCTTGAGCTTCACCACGCTGATCGGCTGCGGTGTGGGAAGCTCGATCGTGAGCGATCCCGGCGGTGTCATCGTCCAGTCCAGCGCGGCGTAGTGCGCATCGTCGACGGTGCCGTCGATGGCGTACGATGCGGCGCTGCCACCGCTGGCGCTGGCACCGGCCGAACCCGCGGCGAGGTTCCTATAGAGGAGCACCTCGCGTGTCGTGCTGGCGGCATGGCCGTGCTCGTCCTCCGCGCGGACGGTGATGGTATGGACGCCTTCTTCCCCCGCCGTCAACGCCGATGCAGCATCCCAGGTGTAACGGTACGGTGGCGCGAGCGGTTGCCAGGGCCCGCCGTCGAACCGTATCTCGGCGCTGGCGATGGCGCTGTGGTCGTCGATGGCGGCGGCGACCTCCACGGCGCCGCCGACGAGCTCGAGGGCGAGCGGATGCGTGATCTCGACCACTGGCGGGCGGTTATCGAGGGCGGGTCGCGGTTCGTCGTAATAGTCGAGGATGCCGTAGAATATGCCGCGACCCACGCGGTTTTGGAACTCGGGCGATTGGAGGAGCTGGTTGTCGGAGCGGTTGTCGAAGAACGCGGTCTCGAAGAGTGTGGCGGGCATGTTCGTCTCACGGAGCACGCAGAGCGAGAAGCCGGAGATATCGAGGTCGCGCCAGACGCCGCGGTCGATGGTGCCCATTTCGGCCACCGCTGCGGGGTGGATGGCGTTGGTCAGCGCGAGGTCGGCGGCGGTGCTGCCGCCGCCAGTACCCTCGTCCACACCGCCGTAGATCGTAAGCGTGCCGCGTGAGTAGCCGTCGTTCGGGTCGCCCGGCGGGTAGCCGTCGGCGTTGGAATGGATCGAGATGAAGATGTCGGCGTCGATCATATTGGCGTATTCCGCGCGGATGGTGAGGTCCTGGCCAAGCGTACCGTAACCCGTATAACCGAGTTCGTCGCGAAGATAGCACCACGACCCCTCGCGCCAGCGTTCGTATCCGGAGATGCCGATCCCTGCGGCCATGTCCAACTCTCGGGTGGGGTAGATATCGGCGGCGGTGTAGGTTTCGAGGTAGTCCACGAGCGCGGCGGCGAGCTTGACATTGTTCAGGTCCTCCCGGAGGCCCCAGTAATCGGGGCGTGCATACGACCATGTGCCGGATCCGTAATGGAGGCCGTGTCCGGGGTCGACGACGATGGAGACGCCCGAAAGAAGCGTGTCGGGGTCCGTATCGTTCCCGTTGCTCCCGTTCCCGGTGATCGCGGCGAAGCTCTGGGCGGTGGTGCCGAAATAATCGCAGATGCCGCGATAGATGCCGTACGCCGCCTGCTGCTGGAAGCTCGCGTTGGTAAGCTGTGCGAAATCGTATTGGTTCGAGACGAACCCGACCTCGACGAGCGCGGCGGGCATGGCGGTATTGGCGAGGACATAGAGGTGGTACCCGAGATAGCTATAGTCGGCCTTCACCCCGCGATCGTTCAACCCGCACTCGTCCACCACACCGTTCTGGATATCGTCGGCGAGCGCCGCACCGCTCGTACTGCCGTCGTAGTGGATCGTTTCCGTCCCCTGCGGCGAAGGATCGCTGTTCGAGTTCGCATGGATGGAAACGAAGATATCGCTATTGTGCGTATTTGCGATCTCGGTGCGCTCGGAGAGCGAGACGCTCATATCGGTGGTACGGGTCATCAGTGGTGTGGTTCCGTCATTCTCGAGCATGCTCTCGAGCTCGAGCCCGATGGCGAGATTGACATCCTTCTCGTCCGGTGCGCCGCTCCCGTCGATGCCGAGCGCGCCGGGGTCGTCGCCGCCGTGGCCGGGGTCGACGCAGATCGAATAGACCCCGAGGGACCGGCTGGATGCGGCACCAGTACCTTCGTCTCGACCACGCTGCGCGCCGGCGGTCTCTCCCACGGCGCCGCCATCACCATACCCATCACCATACCCATCACCCACAACGAGGAGTGCGAGCGTTCCGTTGAGAAGCAATGCAACGATCATGAACAAGCCGATTAATCGTAGCCGACGCATGCATGTCCTCCGTGGGGGGCCAGGCACTGGAAATCTATTGCACTTTATTAACTTCTGGGTCGTACCTCGGCGACATTACAAGCGGCCATGCGTATCGGTGCATATCCCATCATTGCGACATCGATAGTGCGTTCGAGAAGGGAGAAGGCGGGGATGGGGTGGACGAAAGGGTGACGAGAATGGGACGAAAGGGTGACGAGAATGGGACGAAAGGGTGACGAGAATGGGACGAAGGCGGGATGGGCCAACGGTCGAAGGCAGCCCCCTCCAACCCGCATGGCCACGCAGGAGGAGGCGCGAGTAGATGTGGGCCGAGACTGACCTAACCAACGCGCGGTAATCGGCGGAGGAAATATTATAATCGTGTAACAGAGTAACATGGTTTACATATGGCGACAAAGAACAGTCCAGGGCATCTAAAAGTGCGTTGGACCCTCGCGAGTGAGAGCAGATCCGCATGGAATGGGAGATCATGGGCGAACGACCGAAAATGCATTGGCCAGGAACTTACCGCGAGAATGCCGCTGCCGACGAGGGTCTGGTACGATGAGTGGCGAGGTCCGTCCAACGAAACGAGACGCTTACCGCGATAGCGGGGGCGAGAAATACGCCTTCTCATATCTCGTGGACCTCGATCGGCTTCGTGGTCTATGTATGCGTTTCTCTCGCATGACGCCGTTTGCGTTCGAACTTTTCTCCTACCCGGACGGCGAGCTCCTTTGCAGTGTGACGGTGGCCCAGCGCGACACAGCGCACCCCACTGTAGACTCCGATCCGTCGGTGCGTCGTTTGGAACGCTTAAGGCGGGAACCGGTTCGTGCCGGAGGTGGCATCGAGGAGCTGACGATCCGACGCACCGCGGAGGGGCTCGTCACCGGCATGGCACCGATCATCGTCGACGGCGTGCACCTCGCCGATATCGTATCCGAGCCGGTGGTGATGGC
>CAZSUE010000434.1:0-4799 GCA_964609045.1 uncultured archaeon
CTCGATCGTCGAGTCGAAAAAGTGTATGGCGTGGCTGCCGGCGGTGAGCTCGATCGCGGTACTGTATCCAGTGATCGCAATATCGTTTACGACGATATCGACGCTGTCGGAAACGAGGAGCGAAACATAGTGGTTGTTGAAGCTCGATCCCGCGAGGGTGATATTCGCCGTTCGCAACAGCTCGACGCCAATGTCGGTGTTGGCGTTGAGAGTGAGACCATCGAGCGTGATATGGTCGCTGTCGACGAGCCGCATCCCGATCGCGTTGTTCGTCAGTTCGAGCGCCGAGAGGTGGAGGTTCGTTGCATTTTCGACGGTGATGCCCACCGCGTTCTGAGCCAGCGCGTTCGCGCCAACGGTATTGGCCGCCGTGGAGTTGTAATAGATGCCGCTGTGCGTGTTCCCCACGATCGTATTGGCGGCGATAGATGCACCGGCGGCGTGGTCGTAGACCGATACACCGTAGGTATTGTTCGTGCAGTCGTTGGAATGGATCGTGTTGGTGGCTTCGCCGTCGTTCGGCTGCGCGGCGTACGCGATACCACTCTGGGTATTGTTCGTGCAGCTATTGTTGACGAGAAGATTTCGAGCGGCCGCGCCATCGATCCAGATACCGTTGGTGTTCTTCTCAGATGTCGTGTTCTCGATAACGGTATCCACCGTCCCGGATAGATGCGCGCCGTCGATCGCGTTGGCATAGAGACTGCAATTGGCGATAGTGATATTATTGGTAGTGGGGTCGACGGCGATACCGGAGCCGTTGTTATAAGAGGCGTTGGTAGCGCTGACGGTGATGTAGCTGCTTGCGCCGGCGATGCGAAGCCCCTGCACTCCGTTCTGGGTGAGGGCGGAATCGGCGACGGTGCACTGCGTGGACGATGCGACCTCGACGCCGTTCCCATCGTTGGCAAATGCGTCGACCCATGCGATATGGCCGTCGGTTACCCCGTAGAGATAGACGCCGGTATCGTGGGAGTATGGGCTGTCGTCGCCGCTGGCGTGGTGCGCGGTGCAATATCGAACGACGAAATGTGCGGTGGTATTCCCGATGTAGATGCCGCACCCCGTGGCGGAGGCGTCGATGTCCCATCCCTCGATGATGTAGGGTTCGTTGGCGGAACCTTCGCCGGCGAGGACGCCGTTTTCGAAACTGAACTGATCGTCGGCGTCGATACGGATCGGTGCGTGCGGATGGAGGACGGGTCGGACGAGCGGATAGTGGTCCCATTGTGCGGTACCCCCGTCGATGGCGTATGGCTCGCTCCAGTGACTGTCGACGATGGTTGCATCGGGGTAGCGGGTGGTATGATCGTCCCAATAATTACCCGCACCGTCGCTATCGTTCCAATAGTTGAGATTCTCACCATAGGCCTGGACACCGCCGTGGTTGTTGTGGTAGAAACTGTTGTGGTGGATCCTATTTGGCGTATTGGTGGAATAGAATCTGGCCCCGTGCCCATTATTTTGGACGAAGAGGTTGTGGCTGATATCATTTTCATTCGAATTTTGGCTATAGACTCCGTATAGATTCTCCCTGAGCGTATTGTTCGCGATCACGTTCCCATCCGCATAGGATAGCCGTATCCCGTATGTGTTTCGATCGAGAGTGTTGTGTATGATGCGGGCGTCATCTCCCACCCGAAGATAGACCCCATGGATATTGTTGGTGCAGGTATTCTCGCGCACCGTAACATTGGAATTGCCCGCATAGATATAGACGCCGGCGTCGAGTTCAAAGCAGTGGTTATCGTCGATCAAGATCGATGTGGAGCCTTCCGTATAGATACCCCAGTAGCCGTCGACGATGGTATTGTTCGTGATCCGTATGTTGGCGCACCACCCCGTGGCGATGGCGATGCTCGTATCACCGAGCGCGAGGTTCTCGATGCGGTAGTTCGAGACATTCCCGAGGATGACCTGGCCCACTTCGGCGCGGTACTCGTCGGTGAAGGTGGCGTTCCCCTTATCCTCGTTCTTGATGTAGATCACCGGTTTGCCGTTCACCCAATTGTCCTCGATGGTCTGCGTGGTGTATCCGCTCTGAGACTGATAGATACGGATGCCGCACTGATCCATGCTGTTCCCCTTGAGCGTGTTGTGGTAGGAATAGAGGAGCGTGACGCCCCATTGACTCGATCCGATGCTATTGTTATACAACGCCAGATAGGATGAGGAATACGAGTTGAAGCCTCGATAGAGATTGGATACGAGCGTATTATTTGTGAACTCGTTCTGGTCCGCATTGTTGATATAGACGCCGCAGTAGCTATTGGTTATGGTATTGAACCGTATGATATTCTCCGGCGCGTCGCGCATATAAATACCATAGTTGTCGCATCGGGTTATCGTACAGTCCTCGATCAGTGCGTTGGTGACCGTGTCGAGATTGAGACCGGCGTTCTTGAAATAGGTCCCGTTATTCCCGCTGGCGTTATGGAGATAACAATTGCGGAGGACGAACGAGGCGGTGGTGTTGCCGATATAGATGCCGTATCCGTGCCCGGTCCCGTCTATGGCCCACGCTTCGATGATGTACGGGTTCTCGTCGCTGCCGTTGCCGTCGAGGATACCGTGCGCAAGATCGAACTCGCCGTCGTGGTCGATGCGGATCGGTGCGCGGGGGACGAACGGGAGCGGAAATGCGTCGCTGGAGGTACCAGCTGCGCCGCTTCCGATCGTGTACGGCGTGTCCCAGACATGTCGGTCGTGGGTGGCGTCATCGTACCGAGCCTCGTAATCGGACCAGTAGTTCCCCTCGCCGCCATGGGCTCCCGTCGTGTTCCAGCGGTTCGCGGTGCCGTCGTCGTAGCCCTGAACTCCGCCACCGTTGTTCTCGATGAAGTGGTTATGGTGGATCGTGTTCGCCGTGGCGGTGGTATCGGCGATCTCGACACCGTAGCCGGTGTTGGAACGGATATTGTTGTACTGGATATCGTTGGCGGTGGCGATCCCTTCGATGTAGACGCCGGCGGCGGCGTTCTCCACGATGGAATTGTTCGCGACGGTGTTCTCGTTTGCGTCCGTGAGGTTGACGCCGAAGGTGTTGAGCATGATGATGTTCCATTCGATACGGTTCTCATCGGCGCCGATGAGGACGAGGCCGGCGAAATTCATCGTGAGGGTATTGTTGAGGAGGGTGGTCCCGTTCGTATTCTCGAGTCTCATGCCCACTTCGTTGTCGGTACAGATGATCTCCTCGACGGTGATGTCGGTGGAGTCGACGATATGGACGCCGTATCGGTTCTCGGTGGACTGGACCTGGCGTATCGTCCCGTTTTGCACATTATAGAGCTCCACCCCCGCGCCGGAGTAATACGGTTGTACGATGTGTGGGGTTGCATGGAGGAGGCAGTTGCGGACGACGAAATGGTGCGTGGTATTCCCGATATAGATGCCATACCCGTATCCGGTCCCGTTGATCGCCCACCCCTCGATGATGTATGGCTCGTCGATCGTGCCCGCAGCATCGGGGTTGAGCACGCCGTTCTCGGCGGTGAATTCGGCGTCGTCGTCGATGCGGATCGGCGCGTGCGGCTGGTAGCCGGCGGCGAAGAGCGGGTAGCGGTCCTTGGCGGACGCACCCCCGTCGAGCTCGTAGTGCTGGAGCCAGATCGTCCCATCGTTCTCGGCGCCGGGGTAGCGGGATTTGAGATCCGCCCAATAATTACCTTCGTCGACACCGTCGTCCCAATCGTTATTGGATTCTCCGTCATAGGCCTGGACATCGCCGTCGTTATTGGAATAGAAGCTATTGTGGTGGATGTGGTTGGATGTGGAGGGGCTCACTATAAAAAGCGCGTAGCCTGCATTCGCGGTGAAGATGGTATCGAGGATGGTGTTGTCGTTGCCGCGGAGATAGAAGCCGCGGAGCGTACTGGAACGGATGGTATTGTTCTCGACGAGATTGTTATGGCCGTAGTTGAAATAGCACCCCTCGGTGTTTGCGAGGAATGTATTGTTATCGACGCGGCAGAAGTCGCTCTGGACGATACGTAGACCCTGGTCGTTGTCCTCCAGATTGTTCTTTGTGACGCGGTTGTGGTCCGAATAGAAAAACGAGATGCCGTACCGGCTGCCAAAGACGGTGCAGTTGCCGACAAGAGATCGCGTGGTTTCGAAGAGCTGTACGCCGTGATAATTGTCCGCGAGCGTGCTGTTGGTCACGCGAACATTGTCGCAGTATCCCATCAGTATCCCGACGCTGGTGTTCTCGACGGCAACGGCGTCGATGCGGTAGTTCTGGATATTGCCGAGGATGATCTGACCCGGGTCGAACGGGTAGTCGTCGGAATAGGAGCTATTGTCCTCGTCCGCGTTTACGAGGTAGACGACGGGGTCGCCGTTCACCGTATTATTCTGCGGAATGGTCTGCGTGGTGAAGGTCCCTTGGGTCTGTTCCATCATGAACCCACACTGCTGGAAGGTGGTGTTGTGGAATATATTGTACGACGATGAGCGGAGGGTGATCCCGTAGTACGCTCCCGCGATCGTGTTGTTATTGAAGTACGAATACGATGATGAGATGGAATAGACCCCGTAGATGCCGCTCTCGAGGATCGTATTGTTCACGAGAGAGGTATCGCTGGACGAATAGAGATGAACGCCGTTGGTATTGCGATAGAGGATATTATCCACCAGTATCGTCCGGGTGGGGTTCTTGATAGAGAACCCTCGCGCATTGTGTGAGGCGTTGGTGCGTTCGATCACCCCGTTTGCCGCATGATGGATCATCGCCCCGGCATCTTTGAAATATTCGTCGTTCGCCTTCCCCGAGGCGTGGTGGAGGTAGCATTCGCGTA
>CAZSUE010000435.1:0-4784 GCA_964609045.1 uncultured archaeon
TTCCTCTCCGGCAATGTTCGCAGAAAGGAAGTCCAAAGGAACCCTTTCTGCTGAAGGCTGTCATACTTTTCGAACCACCAGAACGGCTGCCGTTGCGTTGCGTCGTGGTTCTCGATCGTACTGTGCAACCATATCGGGTTAGGTAGTGAACGGTAACGCTTCTGTGGATAAAAAACGATGCTCGAAGGTTTGAACCGCGGTTCAACGGAACCGACGGCGAGATACTGATCCTCTGGAGGAGGAGGAAATGGCCACTTGGCCGGCGGATCGCTTCTCATCCAGCTTCGCGTCCCATCCCTGCGACCCGCAGCTTCCCGGCGTCGAGATGGGTGACCAACAGCGCCGGTGCCTCGTCGAGGACGAATGGCTGGTTAAGGGTGAGCCGGAGAAGGTATCCCCGATCGGTTCTTGCGGCCTTCAGCACCCGCGCGGGCGAGAACTGCATCCAGTGCCCGATATGAAGGACATCGCCCGCGGCGATCGGTCGTTTCCAGAACCTATTCGGTTCACAAAAGAGGTGAAGGTCGGTTACGGTACGAAGCGGCTCGGAGCTGAGCACATAGCCGCGCACGAGGTCGTCGACGGTGACACTTTTCAGCGCGAGCCCCACACGATCGTTCGTCATTGCCGATTTGTGATCGTCGTCGTGCTTCTGGATCGACCGGACGGTGACCGTTTTATCCAGCGGGTAGAGGACCAGTTCGTCGTGGCGATGGACGCTGCCGGAGACGACATTGCCCAGCACCACCGGCCCCACGCCGTGGACATGGAAGGCGTGGTCGATGGGGACGGAGCCGGTGCTCCGTGGGCTCCGTGGAGGTATTTTCGTTCTCGTTCTCGTTTTCGTTTTCGGGCGCGCTCGCGCGCGGGAGAGGAGCGCGGTCCGGACCGCCGTGGGGTCGTCCTCGACGACCGGGTACTGCTCCAGCACCGTCCCCTCGATCAACGGCTCGATCTGTTCCTCGATGACATAGTTGGTGAGGACGATCATGCCGTCGTCGATCCCGAACGCGTCCACTGCGAGGATCATCTCACCCAATGTCGCGTCGATATCCTCCACTACGAGCACGACGCACTGGCTCATGCTCAATGTATAGAAGAGCACGGCGAGTTTGGCGGGATAGCGCGTCGGTTCGAGGAGGCTTACGCTCACATCTTTGCGCTTGATGTCGTAGAGGGTGATGTCGGTCTCGGTGCCCAGTTTTCCCACTTCTTTCGCATAGCCTGGCACACCGAGCACTGCAGTATTGAGGTTGCTCATACGATCCGAAGGGGGCCAGTGATGCGCGCTATATAAATGTAGGGATATCGATGGATCTTATCGATGGGACACTGGCCGGCGCCGTTCTCATCGAGCTTGTTTTTTGCTACGCACCGACCACCACCGGCACGAAAAGGACATGGTGTGGCGCGCGGGGGATCACTATGTGGCTTTCCATCATCTCCAATATTTCGGCCGTTTCGCCTCGCGCACCAGTTTCCGGCCGGTGGAGACCATGTCGATGCTATGGACGCTCCCGCCGCAATCTTGGATCATCTGCTCCACGGAGCTGTAGGGAATATCGTCGCCTTCGATAGTGATCTTGACGGTGCGCGTTTGTTGGTCGACCTCTTCGAGGATCGTGTTCACGCCGGAGACGCCGGGCAGCAGCGAGATACGGTCCGCGATCTCGATGATCGAGGGGGTATGCGGTTTCATCACATCGAGCACAATGCTTCTGATCGTATTCTTGAGACGCGGTTTCCGTCCGCCTCCACGGGTCGATCTCGGTGATCGCGCACTGCGTTGGTTATTGAACAGCGGCACAGGTATCACACTACTCTGGACGATGGAGCGGCTGGGGAAATGACCGGTGAGTGGGGCCGCCACCGAGGCGGCCTATTGTCGCGCGGCGGGTCACCGTGGACCGTCCCACAACGCTGGCTCGCTCACACCAGTCCGATCTGCTCGACCGAGACGCTCTCGACATTGGCGAGCGCTTCGAGTGTCTCGGCCAATTCATCCGGGTCGCCCGCCTCTTCCTCCATGGTAAGATGGACCATAAGCGCGACGAGCCCGAAGGCGATGGGATTTTCGGTGATCTGCTGGAGATTGATACGATCGTCCAATGTCTCCTCGATGGTCGTTCTCAGTGCATCGCGGTCGACATCGGGACTTGTCGGCATGATCTTGAAGATAATTCCCACTGTACTCACTTACATACTCTCCAATTTGTTTCTCATTAGGCATGAACGATAGTGCGCGGTGTGCGGCATTCCCTTTTGAAAAAAGGATGAACGGTCTTTTTGGGCATCACGGCCCGAGGAAACCGCACTCTACACAGCGATATTTCACGCTCTGGTCTCGACAGTTGACACAACGTCCGATGTTCGTCTCGCCACATTCCGGGCAAGGGAACGATGTGCATCCGCGTTCGACGAGATGTATGCCACATGAGCTGCATGTCCTGGCCCGTTCGGGTAATTCCATGATTGAACCTCGGCGTTGCATGGAAAAACCTTTTATTAAAGGTTTGGTCGATATAGATATGCGCGGAATCGTCCGCCACCGTCGTACATCGACGCTCACCTCCACTACATGCAGTGCCCGCACCTTTGCGAGCGGTAAACGACCGCGATCGGGGCGCACTGTTTGGCATCCGTTAGGTATGTGTTGTCTATGGAAATAATGGAAACCCCAAACACGCTCTATGTGTATTGTCCCCAATGCGAAGAAGAAACGCTCCATCAGGTACTCAAAGGTAAGACCGGCACAAAAGGCGATATTACCTTCGATTGTACCGTCCAGTGTAATAACTGTAAGTTCGTCCACCACACTGTGATCAAGACCGAGAAGCCCATGGTGATACCGGTGGTGATCAGCGATCATGCGGTCTCGACGCCGTCGGAGCTGGAGTGCTATCCCGACGAGCATTTCACGGTCGACGAGGAGCTCTACATCGGTGAATCGAACTACAAGATCACCTCGATCGAGACCGAGGACGGCCGTGTGGAGGGCGCACCCGCCGACGAGATCGAGACACTCTGGTTGAAGAAATACGACTGGGTGCGGGTCAAGGTATCGGTCAACCGCGGTGCGCGGACCTTTAGCCACGAACTTCGTGCGCGGCCGGAGGAGGAGTTCGCCATCGGCGATGTCTTCTTCCTCCGCGGGATGAAGATCGCCATCCACAAGATCAAGACGGAGGATGCAAAGCTCTCGTGGGGTGCGGAGGAAGCGCGGAATATTGTGCGGTTATACGGGAGGACGGTACGGTGAACTATGAGAAACGGCGAGAGCGCATGGTCAAGAAATTGGTGCGTGAGGGGCGGATCGGTTCGTCGAAGGTGATCGAAGCGATGAAAGCGGTCCCGCGCGAGGAGTTCGTTCCCTCGGAGGTGCGCCGGGTCGCCTACCACGATAGCCCGCAACGGATCGGTGAGGGGCAGACGATCTCTGCACCGCACATGGTGGGTATGATGGTGGAGGCGCTCGACATGCACGAGGGTGAGACGGTGCTGGAGGTCGGTGGTGGCTCCGGCTATCATGCGGCCATCACCGCAGAGATCGTCGGCGAAGGGGGCCATGTCTATTCGGTCGAATATGTGGCCGCACTCGCAAAGCGCGCCCGCGAGAACCTCGACCGCGCCGGCGTGGGGTCGAACATCACCATGGTGCACGGCGACGGCTCGAAAGGATATCCGAAATACGCACCGTACGACAAGATCTTCGTGGCGTGTGCGGCACCGGCGATCCCGCCGCCGCTGATCGAGCAGGTGAAGGTCGGCGGGAAGATCCTCATCCCCGTGGGCGAGCGCTATTATTCCAAACTGACCCTCGCCACGAAGACGGACGAGGGCGAGGTAGAAACGGAGGATATGGGCGGCTGCGCGTTCGTGCCGTTGCTCGGTGAGTACGGTCATCGCGCTGCATGAGCGCGACGACAAAATGGACGAGGCTCCTCTCAGTCTGAACGGCCACACCCCCTCGCCCCTACTCTCTATCGCTACAAAGCCGCTTGTATGGGTGGCTCGGCGGCTCGGCGGCCTGCACATTGAAATCGCATATAAAGGCGGTGATCGAGATCGATCTGCGAACGCTTGCGAAGTACCCCTACAGCGCAGCGGCGAGAGCGTATGCGAAGGCAGAGGGCCCGACGCTGGAGGAGCTGCTCGGTGATGTGATGTTCGCACCGGCGCGCTCCCGCGGCATGGAACGCGCGCACGGCGCGCTCGATGGATCTTCAGTACCGGAGCACGCCTTTGCCACCGAGAGCCAGTGCATCATGGAACTCCTTTCCTATGTCTATGCGCGCATCCTCGTCTCCGGCGTCGACGAGCCGTTCCTTACGCGACGCTACGCATTGGGTGAGGCGGTGCTCGCCTACGCGCGGTTGCAAAAGGAGCAGAACGAGACGGTCCTCGATCTGGCGGCACAATTCGATATGCTCATCGAGCGGCCGTCGGACGCACACCGCTATCCTGGGCGACACAGTGGGAATGAAACGGAAACATCCGCTCCCAGGCGCGGGGACCTCCTCCATTTTGCGGACTTCCTCAAGAATTCCGGGTCATTGCGCAGTCCGGAATGGAAAATGATCAACCGCGATATGCGCGCGGGGTGGATCGCGGTGGAGAAACGCGAGCTCTGCCGGCTCATGCAGGAGTACCTACGGAAAAAGATCGAGACCGAGCTCCCGCTCGAGCTCTCGCTGCAGATCATCGAGACGGTCCGCGGCGATATCGACCGGCTCACGAACGAGACGCAGGCGATGAAACGTGAGCTGCAGCCGGATGATGTGGGC
>CAZSUE010000436.1:0-4783 GCA_964609045.1 uncultured archaeon
ATGGCCTACGCCGAAACACACTTGTTTCGGGGGATTGCCGTCGAGCAACGCGAGAAGTGGCAGATATGCAGAAAGTGAGACATAATGGAACCGCTCCAATAAGTCTGACGGATCGTCGCGGCTCTCTATTGTAACATCATGTGCGACGACGACGGATGAGGAAAAGCGTCACGGCGATACCAGCGGCGACGACGGCGAGGATGATCCAGATCAAGGTGGAGGACCCCGCGAGACCGCTCGCTTCTTCGGTAATACTGATCGTTGACCAATAGATGCTCCGCGTTCCCATCGAATAGCCGAGGTAGACGATGAGGATGTGCTCGCCGGGCTCGATCTCATCCGACCACGATGCGACCCATCCCCCGTCGGCCTTCACCATGCTGGTGGGTACGGCGTAGGCCACACCGCTACTGGTTGGCGAAGTGGGACCGCTGCCATCGTCCGCGGATGCATTCGCGTCTGTTGGTGGGACGATGTTCCCCGGCGGTGTGGTGCTGTCAAATGTGATCTCCGCATCGAGAAGGTCTTTCATCGCGGTGGTGCCCCACTCCACCCCGATGGCGTCGGTGAAGCGTATCTCGAACCCGGATGCGTCGGCGCGATAGCTCGTCAGCTCGAGGGCGTTGGTTCCGAACGCGACCCCAGAATCGTACTCCTCGCCATCGTAGAGGAGATAGAGCACCGGCGCGTCGTTCTTATCGACATTGACGAGCGATTCGACGAGGATGGAAAGCGTTTCACCGGCTCCCAGCTCTATCGTAGCTGGGTCCAGCGTGGCTGTGACGGTGATCGGCGTGTCCGCCTCGAACGCTATATCGCTCACGCGGACCGGGTCGCCCACGGCGGTCTCGCCTTTCGTCAGCGTGTACCTGATGTCGAACGAATCGGTGGTCCATTCACATTCGAACCAGATCTGGATCGCAATCCCGTCCTCGACGGTCATGGCATCGGCTACGGGGGCGGAGGTCCATTGGCCCACCGTCATCCATGTGGTCGTACCATACGGAAAGAGCCCGAACGGCCCATAACTCTCCCAGCCGTTGGGGCACGGAGCGCGTTGTTCCGAGGCGCTTTCGCTCGCGGTGGGCTCGAGCCGGTCGTTCGTCTTGAGGTGGAGCTTCACCATAGAACGCGTGCCGAATCGCTGCATCTCTCCGACGCGAACGCTGCGTTCGTGAGCCGCGGGCACCGACTCAGCTGCACAATCGCCTCCGATATGAGGCATGATGGCACTGGTGACCAGGAGCAGTTGCAACACGACGATCGTTATTCCCATTGAATGTTGAACATTTGTACGCGGCCGTCTGGCATATATTCTCGACCCGATCGTTCCATCCACGCGGCCCATGGTTCCACTCCGAGGATCGGAACGATGCTATTGCTATTTTATTTTAATCGTTTCCCTCCCTTTCGCCCGCGCGCTGGAGCTGAAGACCGCCCGCACCGGTCACTGGCGGTGTGCTCCATCGGGGCTGTTGTGTGTAAGCAGTTTTCCCGCATTGAGCACCAAGCAACGAACGGAGTAACCCTGAGGCTCTCTAAAAAGCGTTATATGCCGCGCGCTAGGCTCAACTCATCGCGGTCCACAAGAACACAATCTTTATCTCCCTTCAGTTCGCTTATTGAGATCGCCTCGGTACGAAGGGCATCGCGAGCGTTGCGATGAACGATGCAGCAAGGCTGAGGCCACACCAATCTGATCGGTACCGCAATGGGTCCCTCGCAGACCGCTATATGCGTCAGCAGGGTATGATGCGTGGACAACCCCGGAACCGTACATCCCCTCTGTTCAACTAGCCACGGTGAGCAGTGATCCGCTGGAGACGACGCAGAGGGACATGTGTGTTCATACACACCCCCATCTTGGGTCAGGAAGATGAGCGTGCCGGGAGAAACCGGTCGGCTAGGACTCTCTCTGTTACTGGTGGGGGACATTATTCATCTGGGTTTCTAGGAACGCGGCCAGCGCATTTTTTCTACCCTCTCTACCGGCCGCCCTTCCGAAATCTTAATAGATCATACCGTGTCAGCGTCCCGATGCTCGTCGAACTCGAAAAGGTGCACAAGAGGTTCCGTTCCGGTGAGGTCACCGTGCACGCGCTCCGCGGTGTGGACCTCGCCATCGAAGAAGGCGCGTTCGTGCTCATCCTCGGCGCTTCCGGCTCGGGCAAGACCACCCTCCTCAATCTCATCGGTGCGCTGGACACGCCGACGAGCGGGCGCGTCCGGTTCGGCGGGCGCGACCTCTCGGAACTGTCGGCGCGGAACCGTGCCGCACTGCGGGCCGAAAAGATGGGATTTGTGTTCCAATTCTTCAACCTCTTTCCCGCCCTGAACGCGGTCGAGAATGTCGAGATCGGTTTGGCGCTGACCATGACGGGACGCGACACGATCCATACGCGTGCCACCAAATACCTCGAGCTGGTCGGACTGAAGGATCTAATCGAGAATTATCCGGCCCAGATCAGTGGCGGGGAGCAGCAGCGCGTGGCCGTGGCCCGCGCGCTCGCAAAGGAACCGCGCCTCCTTCTCGCCGACGAGCCCACCGGCAACCTCGACTATGAAACAGGGACGAAGATCTGGAAATTGCTCGCAAAGCTGAACCGTACCACCGGTACCACGGTGCTTGCGGTCACGCACCAAGAGGAGGCGGCAACGCTCGCCGATGTGGTGATACGAATGCGCTCCGGGAAGGTTCAATGTGACGGAGAGGATTGAAGTGTGTCGATACGGCGTGCACCACAACCGAAATGCGAACGCATGCGAATGAATAGTCCCCCATTCAATGGTCGTTACCGTGATCGTCAAAAAATTATTGAAAGATTTCTGGAACATGAAGGGGCGTGCTGTGGGCAGCGTGCTCCTCATCGTGTTCGCCGCCGGGCTTTACGGGGCGATGGAAGATATGTTCCCGTCGGTCGAGGAATCGCTCTCGAGTCACTACGATCGGCTTGGGTTCGCCGATTATATCGTGCGCGTCAATGACTCGGACCCTGCGCGGATGGGCGAATTACGCGATCTATCAGCGGTGGCGACGGTCGACGCCAGGGTCCATGTCTCGACCCATCTCCGGCTCGATAACGGCAACGGCGATACCAATGCGCGTATCGCCGCCGAGCTGCTCGGTGTCGACGCCACAGAGCGACCGTCGGTCAATAATTTCGACATCGTCGCCGGATCGTACCTCGATGCAGACCGTCCACGCGCCGTGTTGATCGAACGCTCGTTCGCCGCCGAACAGGATATCGAGGTAGGTGACACGATCGTCGTCGGAGTAGGCGCGGCGGATGTGGAGCTGAACGTGCGCGGGATCGCCCACTCGCCCGAATTCCTCCTCACCGCAGTCAACCCCATGTCCATGCTTCCCGTGCCGGGCAATCTCGCGGTGATCTATCTCCCGTTGGAAACACTGGTCAATGCCACCCCTTTCACCGGTCCCAACGAGTATTGTATCCGATTTGCGGAGGATGTCGATACCAGGGAGGCAGAAGAAGCGGTGAATCGCATCCTCGCCGCGGATGCGATCCTCGTCACGCAACCGCGCTCGCAGATCTATGGCCATGCATTCGTGCAGGAGGATATCGACATGGGGCGCGAGTTCATGGGCGTAATGGCGTTGATCATCCTCGGGATCGCGTTCTTCATCGCGTTCTCCGCCTATTCACGGCTCATCAACAGCCAGCGACGCGAGATCGGGGTGCTGCGCGCGCTGGGGTACCAGCGGCGGAGCATCCTCGGTGGGTATCTTCTCACCGCCGCTCTCCTCGGTATCATCGGCTCGATCGTTGGGGTCGTCATCTCGATCCCGCTGGGTCATTGGTTCTCCGCATTCTATATCGACCGTATCCTCGGCTTTTCGCTGGTATCGTTCACCATCGAAATTCGGGCGCTCGTCCTCGCCATCGCGTTCGGACCACTCACTACCACCCTCGCCGTCCTTCTTGCGGTAAGGAAGGTGCTACGGTTGGAACCGACCGCGGTGATCCGGGGGACGCAGACGGAGGAGCGCCCGCCGCGCATGCCGCTGATCGAGCGACTCTTCCCGTTGCGTTACGAAACGAAGTTCATCTTTCGTAACCTCGCCCGGCGGCGGGTTCGTACCGTGTTGACCGTGAGCGCGGTTGCCGCCGCGTATCTCATCGGCGGACTAACGCTCGTAATGATGGACGCGTTCGAGCTTTCCATCGAGGAGTATGTGGAAGGATCGGAGGAATGGGACATGATGGTCGATTTCATCCACCCGGTTCCGGTGTCACAGATCGAGAATACCGCTGATCGCGCCGGCGTCGCGGCGTGTCAACCGTTCCTCAAGCTCGGCGGTATGCTCTATTCATCCGGTGAGAGGAAGAGCGTGGCGGTGGCGGGTATGAACGAGAAGCTGCACCATTACTCGCTGGAGCGGGGGCGGCTCTTCCGGGATGTGAACGAGACGGTCCTCTTGACGAGCACTGCGAAAACGCTCGGGGTCGCGATAGGCGATACGGTCACGCTGGAGCGAAGAGGCGGCGAATACGCGCTCAGGGTGGTGGGTCTTGTGGTCGACATCGCCGGTGACTGTTTCGTTTCACTGGATACGGCGCAGGCGATCGCAGGCGCGCCCATCGTCACCGGGATGTTCATCCGCACGGCGGCGGGTGCGTATCACGATGTGCAGGCGTCGTTGTACGAGCAGCCGTTCATCGCAATGGTCACGGAGAAGTCGACGGTGCATGCGGGATTGTCCAGTATGCTGAGCACCTACCGCGAACTGTTCGTCGTCATCGCGTCCATCGGTGGGCTGATC
>CAZSUE010000437.1:0-4782 GCA_964609045.1 uncultured archaeon
ATGAAATATATCTACGGCATCGAGCCGGGCGATGTCTACTGGGCCGCGTCCGATGTGGGATGGGTGGTGGGTCATTCCTATATCGTCTACGCACCGCTACTCGTAGGCGCGACCACGGTGATGTACGAGGGCAAGCCGGTGGGCACGCCGGACCCGGGTGCGTTCTGGCGCGTCATCGAGCAGCATCGGGTGAAGGCCCTCTTCACCGCGCCCACCGCTATCCGCGCCATCAAGCGCGAGGACCCGGCGGGCGAGGAGCTGGCGAAGTACGATCTCAACCATTTCGAAACGCTTTTCCTCGCCGGCGAGCGGACCGACCCCGACACCTATCACTGGGCGACCAAGCTCCTCGGCGTACCGGTCATCGATCACTGGTGGCAGACCGAGACCGGCTGGGCCATTGCGGGCAATTTCCGCGGTATCGAGGGCGTCCCGATCAAACCGGGTTCGGCGTCGAAACCGGTCCCCGGCTACGATGTGCGTATCCTCGATCCATATACGAGCAAGGAGCTGCCAGCGGGCGAAAACGGGATGATCGTGGTAACGCTCCCGCTCCCGCCGGGCAATTTCATCACGCTCTGGCACAACGACGAAGGGTTCAAAGAGACCTACATGGACCCCTACCCCGGCTACTATGTTACCGGCGACGGCGGCTACCTCGACGAGGACGGGTATCTCTACGTCATGGGGCGTATCGACGATGTGATCAATGTCTCCGGTCATCGTCTCTCCACGGGCGGGATGGAGGGGGTGGTCGCCTCCCACCCCGATATTGCCGAATGCGCGGTGTTTGGGGTGAGCGATAGTTTGAAAGGAGAGGTGCCGATCGGGTTCATCGTGCTCAAGAGCGATGTGGATCGCGATCCAGAGGCGATCGTGGGCGAGGTCGTGGAGATGGTGCGAAACGAGATCGGGCCGATCGCATGCTTCAAGCGCGCGGCGGTGGTAGAGCGTCTCCCGAAGACGCGCTCGGGGAAGATCCTCCGCCGTACCATGCGCAGCATCGCCGACGGCGAAGCGTATTCGATCCCGTCGACCATCGCCGATCCAGATGTATTGAAGAGCATCGAAGCGAGCGCACGGACGATCGGATATGGCACGGAGACCGACAGATCCTGACCCGTTCTATGGCAGTTCCTTTCACTCGACGGGCGCACTCCACACCGTCACACCCACACTCTCACCCCGGCTCATTCCATCGGTTGGCCAGATGTCCGGCATACTGGTATTGAAGGATGCTACATGAGATCGATCGACGGAAAAATATTTTTGCCATCAGCCTCTTGTATCATTCGATCACAATGATCTATTTGAAGACCTATATGACGCCCAACGGGTTGATGGTCGCAGCATGCGACTGCGATCTCCTCGGCAAGAAATTGCGTGAGGGCGAGATGCGGTTACATGTCACGGAGCACTTCTATAAGGGTGACCGTGTTGGGGTGAATATGTTGATCCCGCACCTGAAGAGTTGCCTCACCGCCAATCTCGTCGGGGAAACGGTCGTCGACTGTGCGCTCCAGGCAGGGCTCATCGAGCCAGCGGGCGTCATCCGCATCAACGGTGTCCCTCACGCGCAACTCTATCGGATGTAGGGAATAGAGGACGCCACTGGGGGTTAGGCAATAGGTGTTGGGGCCGCCCCCCACCCGCCAATGGATGAGAACGAAACGGGGGTGGAAAATAGCGCCATCCCGCCTTAAGAGAATGCGGTTGCCATTGGAGAATAAAACTCCTCCAACGCCAATCGGGACGCGTGATCGTGTTTTCGCTTGCATTATTGGCCTACTCCGTCCCGTCGGCCGCGGTTCAAGTATAAAGCTCTGATTCGAAAAAGCTATTAAAGTGACGCGCTACCTGGAATGTGCTCGGTGAATCTTCAAGTACATCTCCTCTCTTCACCATTTACCATTTACCATTTACCACTTACTATCTACTATCTGCCGCTTTCCCCGTCCCCGTGAGAGACTTACGATGTTCTGTGTAAAATGTGGTGCTGAAGAAGACCTCTACGATCATCTCTGCGCGCAATGCTTCGTCAGCGAACACACCTTCGCCAAGATCGACGACACCGTCGATGTCACCTTCTGCACGCACTGCGGTGCGTATCGCCACCACGGGCGCTGGTTCGATACCGATACACGCGAGGAGGCGATCGAGACGGTGGTGCTCGATGCGGTCAGCGTCTACCCCACGGCGGAGGCGCTGGCGATCACTTTTTCGCATCGGTACGAGGACCGCAGTAATATTGCGCTGAGCCTCGATCTCGATTTGGAGGTCCTCGGGTTGGTGGTCAGCAAGCACCTCGAGACGAAGGTGCGACTGAAACATGGGGTCTGCAAGCGCTGCTCGCGCCAACGCGGCAATTATTTCGAAGCGATCATGCAGATCCGCGCTACGAAGCGCAAGCTGAGCGAAGAAGAGCTGCTGACGGTGCATCGCACGGTGGAGGAGCATATCGCGAAGCTCTCCGAGGATAACCGCGACCTCTTCATCACGCGCGAGGAGCTGATCCACGGTGGACTGGATTACTATCTGAGCGAGACGAGCGCTGCGCGGTTCGTAGCCAAGCAGCTCCGGATGATATTCGGCGGCAAGATCACGGAGACCGCGTCGTTGATCGGGCGGAGCGATGGGCGTGATGTCTATCGTTCCACGCTCCTCCTCCGGCTGCCACGATTGCGTGAGGGCGATTTTGTCCAGATCGAGGACGAGGTCTATCAACTGCTTGGACCGCCGCGGCAGCGCGTCCAGACCCGCGAGCTACGGTCCGGTACCGAAACGCACCGGAAACTGGAGACGCTATCCGAAGGGTGGTACCTCGGCGGCGAGGAGCTAGTGGAGGAGGCGGTGATCGTCTCGGAATCCGACCGCGAACTGCAGGTGCTCGATCCCGCGACCTACGCCACCCGCGATGTCATCAAACCCGACGGCTATACGCGCGCGGGCGACCATGTTCGCGTCCTCCGCGTGGATAACGAGCTGTTGATCGTCGGATAAGATCCAACCTCTCTGCATATCGGCAACCCACGGCACGTGCTCGTGTGTGACCGAAAAAACCTTTATCCGTCAATTATTTGTATGAGACTGCCCGCATCGATTGTGTGATAGTATGACGATAGATATCGAATGGCTCGGCCACTCATGTTTTGTGCTGTACGGGAACGACACGATATTGATCGATCCGTTCCTTACCGACAACCCGGTTGCTGCCAAACGACCAGATGAACTCGAGTGCGACATCGTTGCGGTCACGCACGGCCACGGCGATCATCTCGGCGACGCCGTCTCCATCGCGAAGCGAACCGGCGCAACCCTCGTGGGCATCCACGAGGTCACGCAATACGCCGCACAAGAGGGCGTGGAAACGCTCGAAGGGATGAACATCGGCGGCACGATCAGCGTCAAGAACAGCACATTCACCATGGTCCCCGCCTGGCACTCCAGCGGTATCGGCGCAAGCGGGTTCCACTTCGACGGCGGCACCCCGGCGGGCTATGTCATCGATTGCAAGAGCGGGATGACGGTCTACCACGCCGGTGATACCGGTATATTTTCGGATATGAAATTGATCGCCGAGCTCTACGAGCCGACGGTCGCATGTCTCCCCATCGGCAGCCGCTACACCATGGGCCCGCGCGAGGCCGCACTGGCCACCCAGTGGCTCAAGGTCGACCATGTCATCCCCATGCATTACAACACCTTCGACCTCATCGCACAGGAGCCGGAGGAGTTTTGCAAACGGGTCGCCGATCACTGCGGCGACGATACCGCGGTCATCGTCCTCGAGCCAGGTGCGCGTACGACCATCGACTGATCAGCCACAGTGCGAGGTGAGCGCGTCACAACCTTCTCGAATATTATCTCCAACCAGCTCTCGGACATCTACGAAAAACGGCTGATGCACCAGATCGAGCGTCAGCCCGTCCCGGAGCATGTCGCCATCATCATGGACGGGAACCGACGGTTCGCTACCGCGCGCGGTTTCTCACCGTTCATCGGCCACAAATTAGGGCGCGACACGCTGGAGGAGGTGATGGGGTGGTGTCTCGAGGTCGGGATCAAGGTGCTTACCGTCTATGCGTTCTCCACCGAGAACCTCAACCGCGCCCCGCCGGAGGTCCGGCGCCTCATGGAGCTATTCGAACGGAACTTCCGCGAGCTCGGCGACGACGAGCGCGTGCATCGGCACGAAATACGGGTACAGATCATCGGCCAGATCGAGCTGCTCCCAGGCAGTGTCCAGAGCGCGATACGATACGCCGAGACGCGGACGGCGGGGTACGATAATTATTTCTATAACATCGCGGTGGCCTACGGCGGTCGGCAAGAGATCGTGCAGGCGATACAGAGTATTGCGCGGGATGTGCAGTACGGTCGGCTCGAAGCGGATGAGATCGACGAGGAGCTCGTCTCGTCCTATCTCTATACGCGCGAGCTGCCGGACCCGGACCTCGTGCTCCGGACCTCGGGCGAGGAACGGATCTCGAACTTCCTCCTCTGGCAACTGGCGTACTCCGAATTCTATTTTACCGATGTCTACTGGCCGGGGTTCAAGAAGACCGATTTCCTCCGCGCGATCCGTGCCTATCAGGAACGGAAACGGCGGTTTGGGGAATAACTATTGTATTTCCTTCGTGGGCGTTTGCTGACCCATGTCGAACACGGCGCGCGGAAGCGGCACGGAGCGGTTGGGTGCTCGCCGCTGGTAATGGCTATTGCCTCTGGCCAGCGCCTCTAGACCTGCGTCAGCACGCACACTCTGCTGAGCCAGGTCGGGAA
>CAZSUE010000438.1:0-4780 GCA_964609045.1 uncultured archaeon
TTTCTGCTGAATTCCGGGAAAATGTACTCATTTTCGCGGTGTTCGCAGAAAGGAAGTCCAAAGGAACCCTTTCTGCTGAATCCGAAAAGACCAAGTACGAAAACCTCGGGCGCCTGATACGAAATGGGTTGGCGGTCAGCCTCCCATGAAATGAAAGATCGTGGGGGCGGGTGGCTCCCAGCCCCGATCCCATAACCCATAACCCCGATCCCCAGGCACTAAACCTCGGCTTTTCCTATCGGCGTCATGGTTGCATGCTGGCCGACGCGTAGGTCTTACAATTATAGCAATAATAGCGTTTGTATTGCTCGATCCAGTTGAGCGGTTCGTTACAGGTCGGGCAACGCGGTTCCGCCGAGGTTTGTTCTGTGGGCGCTCCCGCTCCGCCCGTCCCAGCCGGCTGTTGCGCACCGGTCGTGGTCGTGGCCGTGGCAGCTTGGGGTTGTGCGCCGCCGGCCGATGGCGGCGTATACGACGTCGGTGCATAGGCGCCGCATTCATAACAATAATAGCGATCGTACTGGTCGATGTACTTCATCTCGCCAGAGCAGGTGGGACAGGGCGCGTTCGTGTCAGATGCCGGTTGTGCTTGTTGTGGTTGTTGTGGTTGTTGTGCTTGTTGTGCTTGTTGTGCAGCAGGTTGGGGTTGTGCTTGCGTTTGCGCCGGTTGTTGCGTCGTGACCGGTTGTGTCGGGGTGGGCGTGGGTTTGGGCGTGGGTTTCGGTTTGGCGGCCACTTTCGCCGCCGCGGGCGAATACCCCGTTGGCGCGTAACTCTTGCACGAGTAGCAGTAATACCGGTCATACTGGTCGATATATTTCATCTCCTCGCCGCAGGATGGGCAAGATGCCGTCGGCTCTTTTGTTTCCTCCACATGCCGTGCCTGTTGTGGCTGCTGGGTGGCGGGGGTTTGGGTGCTGGCGGCGGGTCGTGCCGCAACTTCTGGTCCGGCAGCGGCGGGCTTCTTGGACGGCGGTGTGTAGCCAGTGGGTGCGTAGCTCTTACAATCGTAGCAATAATACCGGCTGTACTTCTCGATATACTTCATATCTGCGTCGCAGGTGGGGCAGGGTACCTCTTTTTCTTCCCCGCCAGCACCGGCGGCGGGTTTCGCCTCCACTTTCGGCGTCTCTTTCGGCTTCTCTTCCGGCGGCTTGTAGCCGGTCGGCGCGTAGCTCTTGCATTCGTAGCAATAATAGCGCCCGTATTTCTCGATATATTTCATATCTGCCGAGCAGTTCGGACAGGGCGCCTTCTTCTCCTCGCTACCGCTCGACGCACTGGCGCTCGTCGACGATTTCGATGCACCGCTACCCGCCGGACGTATCATCGGCAGCTTCTTTTTCTTGCTCACGAGCACGCCGCCGCCTTTCAACCGTTTCCCGCTCAACCCGATCTTGATCTTGTAGCGGCCCTGACCGGCGGGCGTCCCACAGATGGGGCAGGAATTAGGATAGTTGTCACCGCAATCGACATGAAAGAAACTACCACATTGGCAAAAATAGGCGTTTGAATGTGGCTCGAATTGATACCCGCAGATCGCACAATTCGATACGGGCATATTATCGTACGGCTGATACCCCTGGTTCATTCGAATCTTCCCGCCAAATGGTAGTTACCTCTAACCTCACCTATGCAATTCATACGCTACTTGCTACTTAATGGTAACGAGATCGGTCCCATTGAAAATTGCGGTTTATGAACGTGGGTTTGGTATTTTAATCTTTTTAGCGGTCTCACGAACCCAGCTGTGGCACTGCTGGACGGCGGTACGGACCTCTCATGCGCTAGGCGCCGATGGCGGGGAACGCGAACGCTTCGATAAAGAGGATCGCCTGGAAAATGATGATGTAGACACGGGTGATCGTACGGATATCGCGTTCGAACGCAGCCCAGATCTGCGCGTCGTCACCCGATCCCAGAACGCGAAAACAATCCACCCATGTGACGACGAGCACCGCGGCCCAGACGAGGCCGCCAACGAGATAGAGTGTGCCAAAGACCGGCGGCGTAGTTGCCCAACCGTAATAGGGCCAGAGGATGAGCGGTATGAAGAGGAGATAGAAGATGAGCGCGATGAACATGGCGCGCTTGCGGCCGTAGCGTACTGGCACGGTCTGAAAGCCCGCCTCGACATCGCCATGGTAATCGCCGACGCAGACCATGATCTCGCGGCCGATCTCCTGGACGAAGATCGCGAGCGCGAGCGTGAGGAGCAGCCATGGTCGGCTTGGAAAGAGCGCGATGCTGCCCCAATAGGGAATGGCACCCACGCCGAACGCGACGATGACATGCCCGAGGATACCCGCACCTTTTCCCTCGCGATTATAATATATCCCGGTGACCACGATCACCGCGGTGAGCGCGGCGCAAAATAGGTTCAGACCATAGGGTGCATAGCCGACCTCGACACCCTTGGGGAGGGTGACGAAGAGCGCGAGGAGGACGGCGCCGCTCATGAGCCAGATACCGACCCATTTGGCCGTCTTCGGTGCGATGGCGCCGCTGGGGATCGGCTTCTTCGGACGGTTGACCCGGTCCGACGCAAGATCGGTATAATCGTTATGGACCATCAGCCCGGCGGCGAGGAGCCCCGCGCTCAGCATCATCACTGTGAATGCGAGCGTATCGAGCGACGCGCCGATAAAGGTCGCGGTATTGAGCGCGCCGACCACTGCGCCGAAGACACTGATAAAGACGATGGGCGGGCGTACGATCCGGAACCATGCCTCGAAAGCGTTCATTCGACCCAGCTCGGGCCTATAGTGCATCGACTACTTATTGCTATGGCTTCGGGCTTCGACCGGTCGATCGGTAATGGGCCACGGATCGTGATCCTTTCGTGATCGATTGCGCATGGGGAGGAACGCAGCCGTCGCAACGCCATGGCGAGAGCGAGACCATTGGCTCGGGGGGCAGAACGCGTCGTGAAGACGGAATGGAAGTTGGAAGTTGGAACTGTTGGTACGGTAATGTCCCGAGTGCCGCTGAGTTAGGTATAGCCGAGCTTCGCGGCCTTTGCGAAGCACTCGCGTGCTTCCTTCCCCTCTTTCCCGCTCTTGGTAGCGCCTTTCATCCCTTTGAGCTTCATGAGCGCGATGCCCTTGTTCTTCCAGACCGACCCGTTCCGTTCGTCGATCTCCAGCGCTTTATCGTACGCTTCCACCGCTTTGTGGATATTCCCTTGGTTCCGCAGTGCGATGCCCTTGTTCTCCAGTACGCTCACATTCTCGGGGTCGAGTTCGAGCGCGCGCTCGTAGCACTCCAGCGCATCGTCGTAGCGCTCGAGATAGCGCAACGAGATGCCCTTGTTCTCCCATGCGTTGACATATTCGTCGTCCAGGGTGAGCACATTGTCGAAGCATTGCACCGACGCCTTGTACTGCTGCAGATGCCGTGCGGCCACGCCTTTCTGGTCCCAGGAGAGGAGGTGATGATCGTCGAGTTCCAGCGCACGGTCGAAATAGCCGATAGCGGTGCGATATTCTCTCTTTTCGTTGAGCACCCAGCCTTTCAGATACCAGGGATCGGGGTCTTGTGGTTCGAGTTTGATCCATTGGTCCGCATAGCGGTCCACATTATCGTAATGCTTCAGTTTCTGCGAGAGCTTGATCAGTTCGCGCAACCCCTCGATCTTGCGCTCGTGATAGTTTTTCAAAACGATCTCCAGTCGCTCATAAAAGAGCGCATCGAGCGCGTCGGCCATGACCGTTTCGAAGGCGTCGCTCACGAGCGGGTCGAACTGCTCCAGCAGCATGGCATAGAGCTGCTCCTCCAGCGTCTCCGGCTCCATCTCTTCTTGCTCTTCCTCGCCCTCTACGGCTTCGTTCGCTTCTATAGCTTCTTCGGCAGCTTCCTCGTCCTCGTCCTCGTCCTTATCCTCATCCTCATCCTCTTCAACCGCTTCTTCGCCTTTTTCTGGGGCTTCTTCACCCTCTACGGCGTCCTCCGCCGTCTCTTCGACTGCTTCTTCCACTGCTTCTTCGGGTTCGACGCCTTCTCCGTCTTCCTCCGCTCGTTCCGACTCGGTTTCGGCCGGTATCGGTTCATCGGTGGCGGGGTCGATGGTCGTGGGCTCCGTCGTCTCTTCGGTCGTACTCATCAGCATTCCTCCGTGGATCATAATAATAATTCTTCTGCGCGGCGCGTGACATCGTCGATCATCGTTTGAAGCGCCTCAATGAACTGCTTTTCCTGATCGTACGCACTTTTCAGCGCCTTCCATGTCCCGAGATGGTGTTCGTAGGCAATATCGAACGCCGTCGACGAGGTCACATAGCTCAGTCCGTCGACGAGGATCTCTTCGGTGCGTTGTTGGAACCGAAAATGCTCGCGTTTGAATTGGTCGTAGGCACGTTCGAAAGCCTTTAACGCTAACTCGAACGCATGAACGCTATTTGAAATTTGTTCCGAACTCGCCGTCAATTCCTGACCGATGCGCCGTTTATCGCCATCGTTCTTATCGATGTCGAGCAACCGCAGCGCGGTGGCCACATAGAATTCCGACAGGAACCCCCGGTAGTTATCGCGCGAGCTCTCGAATATTTCCATCGTCTCGGTGAGTTCCGCGAGGTCGCGTTCGATCTCGTCGAAGCGCAGACGGAACGGCGGCAGTTTGGGGAGCCGCTCGAGCATGGCGAGCGAACGCTCGAGCCGCTCGTCGATGCGTGTCGAGCGCGATTGGAGATAAGCCGCGAACCGAGGGTAATCTCGTCGATAATGATCCAGCGAAAAGCTGGGAATGGTGGTCGAGGCCGAGACCGATGCCGATGCCGCCGTC
>CAZSUE010000439.1:0-4779 GCA_964609045.1 uncultured archaeon
GTGTATTCTCAGTTGAATATGTATATACAGAAATGGATATAATAATGCAAGGACTAATATATGGATGCATGTATATATGAATGAATGGAGAGCGGTGATCGTTGTCGAATAGTGTGGTCGGAACGCGGGCCGCAGTTAATGAAATGAGAAATGGATCAGGCGTCTAAAGATCGTTCGATCAATAGACAGATCATCGTCAAATAATCACCTCGACCACGCGTCAATTCACTGATCATATCGATGGCGCTGCGTCGATGCTCCTCATCCTCGTCCGTATTGATACATTCGATCACTTTCCGAACCGATCCTGCGACCTTTTCGCGGGCCAATACGAGTTTTCGACGGTTCAAACCAGTATGTTCGAAAGCGGTCATTGCCGCATCGAGACCCTCGATGATCGAATAGACGATGTAGATGATCGATTGCATCCCGCTGGAGAGGTCGTCGAACGGTGTGTCGCCGTGGACCGTGGCAAAGATCGGGTCGAGGTTCTCGTTGACTTCTTTGAATCGAATTCGGTAGTATGTCGGAAATAATGATCGGAGCCGTTCGGAGAAGGCATGGAACTGCCGTCGAAAACGCTGGCCCCGGTCGGTCTCCTTGAAGAAATAGAGATTCACCAGCCATTGATGGATCGATCGGTAATTGGAGCGGTAGAAATGACTGGAATGGATCCGTATCGCGCGCGGCACCGAAGAGGCTTCGTCCTTCTTCGGCCCTTGTACCTCACCTCGTTCGAGCCGTCGGTACGCGCTGATGGCGATCAACGGCTTTGCGATCTCGATCTATTGGGCGCGACGAGACTTCGCTCGTTCTCCACGAATCTTCCTCCACCATTATGGATCGCGGTGGAATCCACCGGGAACGAATACTGACGATGGTAGTCCCGTTCTATATCTTCCCCACCAGTGATCGTAATATCGCTGCCGCTTAGCTCTTTTCCCGCCTTTGTTCGCGGTAAATGCGTGATATCGGACAAATTGGACCAGAGCGCAATGATGGACCGAAGCACTGTCGATTTGCCGCTACCGTTCTTCCCGACGAGGACGGTCGTTGGGCGTTTGAACTCGAGTTCGATATGATCGAACGGACCCACATCCTTCAGTGCCAACGATCGCAGCAGCATTCGCTTCAACCCTACTTCTAATTCTCCACCCGCGAAAACGCTATCCCTCTCTATTGAGCTTACCCACGCCCGTCCTTTTCAATTGACTGACGAGCGCCCGAACGAACGACATTCATTAATAGCCGCGTTCCACTACGAGAAAAACGCCCCGCATCACGGATCGAATCGAGGAAATGGTGAACTGATATGACCGAAGGAAAGACCGAAAGCATAGATGAAACACCCTCCACATCCACATCCACATCCACATCCACCCCCACATCCACATCCACATCCACATCCGACTCTGAGCGCGACGATGTCCACGATGTCGTGGTGATCGGCGGCGGCCCCGCCGGGCTCTCCGCGGCGATGTACGCGGCGCGCGCCGCACTGGATACCCTCGTCCTCGACAAGAACCCCGCGGCGGGCGCGCTGGGCCATGCCAGTACTATCGAGAACTATCCCGGGTGCGAAGCGGTGGAGGGGACCGACCTTCTCGAACGGTTCCGCGAGCAGGCAGCAAAGTTCGGCGCCACGCTCGTGCAGGCGCAGGCGTTCGGCGTCGATCTCTCCAACCCTATCAAGGAGGTCTACGCAGCGGATACGGTCTATAAGGGCCGCGCGGTGATCGTCGCCACCGGCGCCATGGGGCGTAAACCGTCCATCGAGGGCGAGGAGCGCCTCCTCGGGCGCGGTGTGAGCTACTGCGCGACGTGCGACGCGCCGTTCTTTCGCGAGAAACCGGTCGCGGTCCTCGGCAAGATCGACGAGGTGGTCCACGAACTGGACACCATCACGAAGTTCGCGAAAACCGTCTACCTCGTCACCCGCAGCACCGATATCGGCGCCGAGCAACAAGAGCTGCTCGCAAAGTTTCCCAATGTGGTGCTGAAGAGCGGCTATCGCACCATGGCGATCGACGGTGACGAGCGCGTGGAAGAGATCGAGCTGGCGGCGATACCGCCACGGGAGGACGGGAACGAAACGCTCGAGGTGGACGGCGTCTTCGTGTTCCTCCATGCGAATAAGCCCATCGTCGAGTTCCTCTACGGTGCGCTGGAGGTCGAGAACGGATGTATCGCCATCGATCATCGCGACATGTCCACATCCACCGCGGGCGTTTTCGCATGCGGCGATGTCACCTGCAAGGAGGTGCGCCAGGTCGTCATCGCCACGGCGGAGGGATGTATCGCCGCGCTGAGCGCGGAGAAGTTCCTTTCGAAGCGTTCACGGGCGAAAGCGCAGTGGAATTAGACCATCTTGCTCATACACCCACCCGAGTGATCGATCGGCAAAGCCATACGCTCGGTGGGACGTAGGGGATTGCGCCTTCAATAAAGGAGAGCAATTGGAGAGAATGGGGAGCGTGGCCGGGAACGGGACCTTTTGTGTGAACGCAACTATCCCTGGCAGACAGACAGACAGACAGACAGAAAGAAAGAAAGAAAGGCAGGGTTCAGAACAGTATCTATGACCCTTTTGACCGTAGTGGGTCCTCGGTCCGGTGCTCGGCTTGGGCATCGCATCGGGCGGTTCCAGTTCCTATTGGGTTGGTCGTCAGCTGCGTTGCATTGGACATAAATATTGTTTGCGGGTTCATTTCTTATTGCATTCTTCCCGATCGTCGCTGGAATGGGTGCACTCCACACAGACCTGCGGAGGGCGCTATCGCAGATTGATCGGGAGCTAGGGTGGTTAGGGCGAGTTGCCATCTTCGAGAATCCAACGGATGTTCGATGACATCGGTAGCGAAGCGGTCCGTGCGCCGTACGCTGTGCGCCCATAAGATTTTATTGCTGATCGATCATGTCGCGGCCCGCGTTTGGGACCACGCCGCCATCGCACCGGTGAGATTCGAGAGTGACGCCGGCTTCGAATACGGACGACGATGACCGACGCGATGTACCGATCCCGGGTCCAGTTCTCTATTGATCCGATCTGGGTCGATCACCACTCAATCTCATCGACATATTGATATCTAGGAGTGAATAGCGATGTCCACGGTCGAATACGACCCCCACAGTATCGAAACGAAATGGCAGCGTCGATGGTCGGAGGCCGCACTCTTCGACGCCGAACCCGCCCACGACGCCGACGGCGAGCCGCTCCCGAAATTTTTCGTCAATTTCCCCTATCCGTACATGAACGGCTTCCTCCATGTCGGCCACTCGTTCACGCTCATGCGTGTGGAACTTCTTGCGCGCTATAAGCGGATGTGCGGCTATAATACACTCTTTCCGTTCGCGTTCCATTGCACCGGCACCCCCATTATCGCCGCCGCGGAGCGTATCCGCGACGGTGAGCCCACGCAGTTCAAGATCATGGCGGACATGGGCGTGGACCCTGAGGAGATCCCGCGCTTTGCCGAACCGGAGTACTGGACCACCTATTTCCCGCGTGAGACGAAACGCGATTGCCGGCGGCTCGGGCTCGCCATCGACTGGCGCCGCAGCTTTATCACCACCTCGCTCAATGCCTACTACGACCGGTTCATCCAGTGGCAGTTCAGGAAACTCAAAGCGGCCGACCGCGTCCAGCTCGGTGAGCATCCAGTGATCTGGTGCCCCAAGTGCAACAACCCGGTGGGCGATCATGCACGGTTGGAAGGCGAGGGCGAAACGCCGCAGGAGCAGACGCTCCTCAAGTTCGCGTTCGAACCCGGCTCAGAAGTGGGTCACCCGCTACCGGAAGAGTACCGGAGGGGAGAGGGGAGCGACCCGCGAGCGGTCTACCTCATCACCGCCACGCTCCGGCCCGAGACCGTCTTCGGCCAGACCAATCTCTGGGTCGACCCCGAGGTCGCGTATGTTCGCGCCGTCGTCGACGAAGAGGTCTGGATCGTGAGCCGAGAGGCGGCGACGAAGCTCGAAGAACAGGCGCACGCGGTAGAGATCGTCGACGAGATACGCGGTGAGGAGCTGATCGGGAAGACCGCGCTGGCGCCGCAGATCCATACCCCGCTCATCATCCTCCCCTCCGGCTTTTGCGATCCCGCGGTCGGATCCGGCATCGTTACATCAGTGCCCTCGGATGCGCCGGACGACTGGATGGGGCTCTACGACCTCCAGCGCGACGAGGAGGAAATGGCGCGATACGGACTCGATCCCGACAGGATCCGCGCCATCGAGCCTATCGCGATCATCGAGAGCGAAGGATGGGGCGAGTACCCCGCCGTGGAGATCTGCGAGGAGATGGGTATCGAGAACCAATACGAGCGCGAGAAGCTCCTGAAGGCGAAGAAGCAGATCTACAAGTCCGGGTTCTACACCGGCGTCATGAACGAGCGCTGCGAGCAATATGCGGGCATGAAGGTCGAAGCGGCGAAGGAAGCGGTGAAGGCGGAGATGATCGAGCGCGATGAAGCCACGCTCATGTACGAGCCGTCCGGGACGGTGACCTGTCGCTGCCTCACGCCATGCGTGGTCAAGGTGGTGCGGAACCAATGGTTCCTCGCGTACGATGATGAAAAGTGGAAGGCGGATGTCCACGAGGCGGTGGATTCCATGCATCTCTGGCCGCCGCGGGTGACGAAGCAGTTCCACAATGTGGTCGATTGGCTGGATCATTGGGCATGCACCCGCGAGTTCGGGCTCGGAACGCGGCTCCCGTGGGACGAGAAATGGCTCATCGAGTCGCTCTCGGATTCCACCATCTATATGGCATACTATACC
>CAZSUE010000440.1:0-4774 GCA_964609045.1 uncultured archaeon
GTTCCGTTTCGTTCCACTTCGTTCCATCCGCGGTCATACGCCCGTACACGCCGAAAAGCCGGATTTGCGCGGTATGTTAGTTTCAATTTGTTCCGTTTTGTTCCATTCGCTGTTATACGCCCGCTAACGCCGAAATGCTCCTGGCTCCCCGGTTTCACCGACCACTTCGAGCGTGAGATGCCGGAGATGGGATGAGCGAGGGGCGACGATCGAGGACGCATCGACCATGGATCGCGTACCCGTTCCCTCATCCTTCCTGCGTTTCCGCCTTCTCTTTCGCGTCGGCGATCGCCGCGTTCAGATCCTCCATATAATCGCTGTCGGGCGGGAAGCCGTCGGTCCATTGTGCATAGATCGCCTCGGCGGCGTCGATCTCGCCGCAGGCGGCGAGCACCATCCCGTGGACCTCGTGATCTCTCGGGCAGCTATGGTCGTGCGCTACGGCGCGCTCGGTGAGCGCACGGGCGCGTTCGAGGTCGCCCTCCGCAAGAAGGATGGTGGCCATGAGCCGCATCGGCGCCGTGGCATAGCGCACATACTTCCTCACCTTCGCCTCGTACGCGTCGAAGTATTCTTCCAATACCGATTTGGCACGGTCGCGGTCGACCCCGTCGAGGAAATAACGGGCGCAATCGGCCCAGCCCTGGGGGCTGACACCCATCCCGTATTTGCCGTCGGGGTGGGATCGCAGTGTTCGCAGCTTCTCCTCACCCGCGGCGATGGACTCCTCGAGGTCCGAAAGCGCACGCGCGCGCCAATCCCTCGCGCCGGGGAAATCGTCGTCGATCGCTAGCGCGCGCTCGAAATCCTCGATGGCGGCCCGCGGGTCGTCGCGCTCGAGATAGGCGCGGCCGCGTTCGAAATACGAATGGGCCGAATCCGGGTCGTCCCGGAGGTACGCGTCGAAGAGCGTGATCGCGTCATCGATATTGCCGTGGTCACACAGATCCATCGCGCGATGCAGTCGGTTTCGGTGGGTCATATCGACTCCACACCTGCGCATCACATCAGTGCTTTATTGATAAATAGTGAGTGTCGTTTGGCAAGTCGTATCTCGGCCCATGAGAACATGCAACCGTACCTCCACCTTCCAGACCAACGCGCTCAGCGTGCCGGTATAACTGCCAGGGATCGCATCCGGGACACAGATCCGGAAGGAGAGGGTGCTCCCCTCGTGGATCTGGTCACCCGGGATCGTATGATCGAACCCCTTCTTGATCGACGAATCGCGCTGCCCGCGAACATTGCGCTTCTGGACATAGTTGAACCCGATCGTCGCTTTTCGTATCTCTTTCCCGCTTGGGTTCCAAACGGTCAATTCGCCGTCGATCGTCTCGCCCGCACGATACCGGTCCCTGTCGAATACGCATTCGAGCCGCGGTCGTCCCTCCTCAGCGTCGGTTTGAAGGACGAGCGGTGCGGCATCGGCGAGGAGTCGGCCGGCATCGAGCCTGACCGGGAATGTCCCTTTCGTTCGCATATCCAGCGCCCCCGGGATATCCACCCGTGCCGTGATCGTGTACTCGACCTTTGCCCAATAGCCGTAATGCGTCGGCGGGAGGTCCGACGGGAGCGCGAACGAAAACGGATACACCTGCCGCCCGGGACTCAGCGCATCATGCTCCGCGAGACACTTCTCCACCTCGAAGAGGGTTTTCTTCTCCCATAAAAATCCACCACCATGCCGGCCGCCCATCGTATTTTTCACATGTTCCCGACCCCTGACGATCAGCTCGAGCCGGTCGAACTGCTTCGGCTCCTCAACATCGACATCGACATCGACCTGGATGACCCCGTCGACACGCTCGCCGGGCCGATACGCATCCTCTTCCAGAACGATGTCGAGCCCCTGCCCCCTCCTATTGGTCCCTTTCATTCCCGCGGTGGTGAGCAACGGGGAGTGCCTGCGCTTCTTTTTCGGCGAGACCAGCCAATAGAGAAAGAGGGAAAAGGCAATGCTGGGTATGACGACGATGAGGAGAATATCGACGAACATATCGTCGGAACCACTGGCCTGGTCATCGTCGTCGTGCTCCGGTACGACCACCAGCCGATCGTCGTCGGAAAGGGCGATGGTGCCGTTCGGCGCGATGGAGCCAGTGATATTTTTCAGTGCACCGGTATCGCCCGATACCTCGATGGTGACCTCCACCCCCATCAACGCGCGGGGCGCATCGAGGATGACCGTGCCATTCACACCGGTCGATCCGTCACACTGGGGCGTACCGTTGTGGTAGACACTGCACTCCAGCCCCTCGACGGGCTCACCGTGTTCATCGACGAACGGACCGAGAAAGAGCGCGAAATAGGCCAGTGGTTCGAGGTCGGGGAGATGGATCGTCCATGTTTCGTCGATGGGGCGAAAAAGCGAGACGGGGGCATGATCCACCACCGAGATCCGGATCGTTTCGCGCAGCCAGTCGGTGGGTACTGCGTAAAAGGTCGCATAATTGGTCGGGTCGGTGGTCGAATTCAAGGTGAGACCCCCGTGCTCGATCATCACACGGCTCCCGATGGAGGAATAGAGGCCCCATTGCACCGGCCCGACGGTCAAGATCGAGGTATTGAGCGGTCTCAATCGGCGATCAATATTCATATTGGATTCCGGGGCGTCCTCCCAAATAGACACCCACGACGTCTCGTCATAGTACCCCTTCTTGCGAAAGGTGAAATTATATTCACCCACCGCGAGGGTGAAATGATACCGCCCGACGGCGTCCGTCAAGATCGTATCACCGGACTTATCCACGGTCACCCGGACATCCTCGAGCGGTGCGCCGGTGAGGGCGTCGGTCACCCGACCGCCGACCGGACACATCGTCCCATCAGCGCGTGTCAACCCAGCGCCCTCGGCGCTCAGGGGCCATCCCGCGCCCGAGATCACGAGCCACGCGGATGAGGAGATGAGGAGGATGCATATCACGCCGACCCAGCCCGCTTGCGTACTGAGAGAATCCACTCCAGATCCACGATACTCGCTCTTCGATAGACTGTTCGGATATCCAACGCAATATAATATCGTAGCCCGCACCGTAATCACCCACGACACCCACTACATCTGGCTGACCGAGGGCGAAGGCGCAGTTGAGCCACTATATGGCCTTTGTCCAAAAGGTCTAAATACTGGGCCATGTCGCAGCGCCATACAACGGTGTATCGGTCACGGTCAACCGTATTGGATATGACATGACAATAGAAGTCTCCCTAATGAAGTGGCTCATTCCATTCAAAGGATTCAATATTTAGATTTTTGCCAAAAAATGTATTAATTAGGTGCTCTGCCTGGAATGAGCCAAGTGTTCGAATGGTGCAACAACTCCAACTCCAGCAAGAGACCGTAGAAAAGAACGAATAGAACTTGGCACGATACGAGGTATACCATTTTGAGGAGGCGGTCGACAATGACCGCGACTGGCAACGACTGGCAACGACCAGCCGGCTCGGGGAGAAAAGGATAACGGACGTGGGGGGATTCGAACCCCCGACAGCTGGCTTAGGAGGCCAGTGCCCTATCCTAGCTAGGCGACACGTCCAAAAGTTGATGACGATCGGCTCGTCGCTCCATACGCTTCCGGATATAAAAGCGTGTATCCTTTCGTTTCTGGTGCATGATCGCGCGTGCTCGTGTGCTCATTCCCGCAGCTCGCCGAATGTGGTCACGCGCTCCGCGAACGCGTTGTGCTTGTGGATCGATTCCTCGCTCTGGCTATGCACGCGTATCCGCGTGGCGTCGGGGAACTCATCGAAGGTATTGAGCACCATCTGGAGCACGCTGCGTACGACATCCTCGACGAAGCGCGGGTTGAGGTGCGCGTTGATCACGAGCCGCGCCTCGTCCTCGCGCTTGAGGATCTCAAACGTCGGGCTGCTCACCGACCGCTCGACGATCTCGATGAGGTCGTCGCCCTCGACCTCCGCCCCTGGCGGGATCTGGAGCCAGACCGTGGTGATATTGCGCTGGTTGTGCGTGATCGTCGGGATAGTATTGAGGCATTCCTCCAGCTTCGGATTCTTGCGGATCATGATCTCGCGCGTGGTCGCCATGGCGCAGGGGCAAGTGGTCATCCCGCACACCTCCACGCCGATCTCGCGATCGATCTCTTCGTGATCCACCGTGGCCTTCGCCATGAGCGTGAACTCCTCGAGGCTGTGCTTTTTGTACATCGTCTCGCGCTCGAGGAAGTACGGCGTGACCATATTGCACTCCGCGATGGTCGCGTACTCGTGCTTGATCAGCAACCGCCGCGCGATCTTCGCACAGAGATCCTCGAGCCCGGCGGCGGGCGTGCGCACCTGCTCGTCGACGATCTCGTTGATGATCTCGATATTACGCGACATATGCGAGCCTTTCTGGTCGGCGGGGAGGTCGACGAAGACGTCGATGGTCGGGTGGAACTGGACCGATTTCGTCGGGCGCTGGACGGTGATCGGTTTGCGCACGCCGGTGACGCCCACGCGCGTGAGCCGGAAACTGCCTTCGAGCTTTTGTGCTTGAATATCTGCTTGGAGCATGAGAGCACCATATATCGAACTGGTTGGGGATGAGGAAGGACAAGAGCCTGACCCTAAAAGTAGCTTACGCACAGAGCGGCGTGAGCCAAAATATCTGTGCCCGACAGCCCCTCATGGTAATAGATAAGAAACCACCACCGCCGTCATCGATCGGTGGAGGCACCGTACCCCATTTTTCCCACTTTGCCCTTCGTCCCGCGACCCCGCTTCACCCATCACTCTTGGTTTGAAAATTTCGTCGTCGTCTTCACGCGTTGGCGGT